>DOZA01000206.1 GCA_003518245.1 Bacteroidales bacterium
TAGTGCCGAAGGGGCAGTCTCGGTAATGGGAGTAAATCCTTCACACCTGGACGAAGGAGAAGAAAAACATTTTTATACTAAGCTGGGGGTTTTCTACCAGAACGGAGCCTTACTTAATTCGCTGACTGTAGGTGAAAACGTGGCACTGCCGCTGCAGCAGCATACTGACCTTCCGGAAGAGATGATTGAAAGACTGGTGAGACTTAAGCTGAGGCTTGTTAACCTGGAAGGAACATATAATATGCTTCCCTCCAGCCTCAGCGGGGGGATGTTGAAAAGGGCAGCCCTGGCCAGGGCAATAATAATGGATCCACCCATCCTCTTCTGTGATGAACCTGGTTCAGGTCTTGACCCTGTGTCACTGGCCTCCCTAGATAACCTGATACTTAACCTTCAAAAACTGCTTGGGATTACCATAATAATGATTACACACGAAGTGTCAAGCATATTCAGAGTCGCTGACAGGATAGTCTTCATAGATAAAGGGAGACTAATTTTTGAGGGCACACTGGATAAGGCTCTCAGTTCAGATAATAAAGCCCTGAAAGAGTTTTTCCGAAAGGGCCGGGGCGAATAAAAACCTGCTGCTCGCTTCTACCAAATATCAATGGATCAAATATTTATTTGGATATATAGCAGAAAAATACGAGATTTCATTTTGCTTGCTTTAGTGCGAGTATTCAAACCAACTGCTTTTAGCCATGGAACCAGCAAGGATCATCCATTTCTGGCAGGAACTGAGAAGAAGGAAGGTCATTACGGGTATCGTATACTATGGCGCAACAGTCCTTGTGATACTGGAAGCAGCCGAGATAATATGCAATGCATTCGGTATTGAAAATGTGCCGGCATGGGTAGTGTGAGTGCTGAGTGCCGGATTCATCGTTGCAGTGGTATTTTCATGGATATATGATATAACACCGGGAGGTATAATAAGGACTGAACCACTGCCAAAACAAAAACTTCCGTTGATAAATAAGAAAGTAAAGACTTACAGGTTCACAACATTTGTGAGTGTTATAATTATTATTGGCCTGCTATCATTTAATATTATTGATAGTGCCAGTGCCAGAAAAATTGAGAAAATTGACAAAACAATAGCTGTTTTGCCATTTACCGATATATTACCAATCAAGTATGAATCCATTGTATTTGACTATATAGGCAATCAGATTACAGCGGGCCTGAGTAAGATTGATGATTTTAATGTACTGCCATGGAGATCAACGAAAAACTTCAGGAAAGGGAATAAGGATTATGTAAAAATGGGAGATGAAATGGATGCTACAATACTAGTAGATTGGAAAGCAATTGAAATTGAAGGGGAAAAAAGATTAACAATAGAGATGATTGTCGCTGAGGATGAGAAAATATTATGGTCAAACGATTATTCAATTAAAAATAGCTGGACAGAGATATCAGTTATCAGTACTGAAATATCGAGAAACATTGCCAGGAGACTCAGAACATTCCTTTCATTAGAAGAGCGGGCGAGAATAAATGAAATACCGGGATCTCCTACAGCTTTATATAATGCTTACAGGGGACGTTCTATAGCACAGAATGCCCTTTACCTGTATGAAATGGGAAACAGGAAAACGGACCTCTCAGATTTTGACGTGGCAATAGACCTTTATACACAGGCTATTCAGGTAGATTCCAGTTTTGCAGAAGCTTATGCAAACAGGGCCGTAACCAGGTTATGGGGAATATATACTACTCATTATTCTGGCAACGAATTAGAGAAATGCCTGGAGGATATTGAGAAAGCAAAAAGCATTGATTCAAACCTTATTGAAGCAGATATAGCAATGGGTTTCTATTATTATTATGGTAAGAGAGGCTTTGATAATGCACTGAAATATTTTCAGCAAGCCCTTGAAAAGGATCCGGCTAATGTTGATTGCCTTTTCTATCTTTCTCTTGTACACAGGAGAAAGGGTAACTGGGATGAGGTGGCTGAATTATCCTCGCAGGCACTTGAGAATGACCCGGCCAGCGCACTTTTCTATATCAATATTGGTACTTCTTATGATTACCTGCACGATTTCGAAAAAGCAATAGAATGTCATAACCTTGCCATTGCGATTCTCCCTGAATGGCCTGCATAATATAATAATAAAGTGGAGTCTGAACTCAGATTGAGTGGAGATGCCGACAAAGCAAGACTTATACTGGGGGAAAACATCAAAAACACCGGGGATAATATATACTCCTCACTTGCATTACTTGATTTGTATGATGGTGACTGTGAGTCAGCTCTGAAGAATATAAATATAGCTTACCCTGATGATTCCCCAATGGATGGTGACTTAATGCTTTTGAAAGCTAAGATCAATATGCTATGTGGCAAAAAGAATATTGCATTTAAATACTACCAGGAAGCGATTGAATATTGTTCTATCGAAATAAGAAATAACCCTGAAGATTATTCGCTATTGAGTAAACTGGGGATAGCCCATGCATGTACAGGCAATAAATCCATGGTAATAAAAAATGGAACGGGGGCAGTCGAAATAGCCGCCTCGGAAAATGATGCTATGATAGTGCCGGAAAGGATTTTTGACCTTGCCAGGATATACTGTATGGTGGGGGAGAATGAACAATGTATTCAATTAATTGAGAAACTGACAGCTATAGGCTCCCCTTTCTCAATACATATTGTATTCCTTGATCCTGATTTTAAAGACATAAGAAACGATGAGCGTATTGTTGAGCTTAGGGAAGAGATATAGATATTAAGAGAAGTATAAAAACCATATTTATTAACCAAAAACCAATTAATTATGCCAACACAAACACAGGACTGGGTAATGGATCCTAAGAAATGCGAATTTGAAGAACTTTTTAGAGAGTATGGAATATCTGAAAATTGTACATACAAAAAGGGATATCAAATAACAAAACTATATTTCGAGTACGACCAGGAATGCACAGCACTTAAAATGGCTCTTTACAGAAATATAGATGTTATTTTGCAAGAGCCCGGCTCAGAGGAGAGTACAGAAAAAAGATAGAGCAAGTAAAAAGTTTGATATAGAGTCCTTTAAGGACGTGTATTCTGACAATTTCTGATTATTATGAACAATAATAACGTAATTTTATTTGCTTTTGAGGAACGTGATAACCTGGGTATGGGATACCTGGCATCAGCATTAACAAATGCCGGATATAATACCAATATAATTGATTTCCGGGAGCCCGGGAATTACACTATTGACGGACTTAAGAAACAAAAACCCATACTGCTGGGATTCTCGGTTATTTTCCAGTATCATATAGATAAGTTTATTGAATTTGTAAGGTATCTGAAAAGAAATAGTATTGACTGTCATTATACAGCAGGGGGTCATTATGCAAGCCTGAGGCCCCGGCAGCTTCTAGATCAGATCCCTGAGCTTGATTCACTGGTACGTTTTGAGGGTGAATATACTCTCCTCGAACTGGTTAAGGCCCTGGCTTCAGGGAAAGAATGGAAAACAATAAATGGAATATCCTTTTTAGAAAATGTCTGGTGATAGTACTCTTGACAGATACCGTGATGCCATAAAGGCAAAGCATGGCGAGTTGAAAGAAGAAATGGAAAGTGTCATAAGCCGGGTGATGTTATACAATAAGATGAAAGATGTCTTCCCTGTGTAACTAAACTAACCACCGCCGTAGGAGGTGAAGAACAATAGCCAGAATTGACCATATATTTCTTCTGGTCGAAAAAATCCAATCTCTTATTTTCCTTTATATTGCCTTTTTGCCACAAAAAACAGATTTTATCGAATTTACTGTTCGAAAACATAAAACATTTGTTTCTGTTTACATTTTATTTCATATATTGCTGCCCATCTGTAGCTTACTAACCAAATTAGATCAATATGTTACTTCTCCACCAGCAATTTGTAAAGAATGCAAAACGCCTTTCTAAGAAGCTTGCTATTATTGATAAAACAACAGGTAGCAAGGTACCTTATTCAAAGGCATTGATAGGAGCTCTCATTCTTGTTTCAAAGTTCAGGCAATATGATAAAGGATTTATAGGTATTATGGTACCTACTTCAGCCGGGTGTACACTGGCATCGGTTGCAACATTAATGAGCGGAAGGATACCTGTTATGATTAACTATTCAACCGGCGCTGAGAATAATGTCGAGTATGCCAGGAAGAAATGTAAATTTAAGACGGTTATTACATCCAGATCATTGCTTGAAAAGATTAACTGTCCCGCAATGGAGGATATGGTAATGCTGGAAGATATAATGGACAGTGTTTCAACAGGTGATAAGCTGAAGGCAGCAATAAAAAGCAAACTGCCCGCCAGCATGATCCTTAATAATATTCATAAAGGGAAAGAAGATGACACGGCAGTAATACTGTTTACCAGTGGTAGTGAAAAAGATCCCAAGGCAGTACAGCTGACACATAAGAATATTATTTCCGATATTGTAAACTTCAGTGAACACATTAGTATATATGAAACTGATGTTTTACTTGCCAGCCTGGTATTTTTCCATGTTTTTGGCCTTACTGTTAACCTGTGGGTGGCAATGTATATGGGCATGACCATGGTTACCTATGCCAATCCTCTGGACTTCCAGACAATATCAAATATAGCCCGTGATGAAAAACCAACGATAATGGTAGGTACGCCCAGTTTCTTCTGGGGATACCTCCAGAAATCCGAACCTGGCGATTTTAAAACACTCAGAGTAATGGTTGCCGGCGCTGATAAATGTCCGGATGCACTCAGGGAAGGCTGGAAGAAGAAGCATGGAGTAACCCTGCTTGAGGGTTACGGTGCAACAGAAACATCGCCTGTTATCTCTACAAATACCCATGAGTATAATCGCCCGGGTAGTATTGGTAAAATAATACCAAATGTACAGGTAAGGATAGAACATTTCGAGACCGGTAAAGAATGTGCACCAGGTGAAGTGGGTAAAATACTGATTAAAGGAGATATAGTAATGAAAGGGTATTTTAATGATCCCGGACTGACCGAGCAGGCCTTTATCAATGGATGGTATAACACAGGTGATATGGGCTTTATGGATACTGATGGATATCTCTGGCATGCCGGAAGGTTCAAACGCTTTGTTAAGATAGGAGGGGAGATGGTTTCGCTGGTGAAGGTTGAGAACACTCTCGAGAAACACCTTTCTGAAGGTGTTGCCTGCTGTGTTGTTGATGTAGCCGATGAGGTGCGGGGTGCATCCATCATAGCCACGGTAACACAGGAAATAGATAAGAATGAAATTATAAAGAAGCTCAGCGAAGAGCTTTCCAATATAGAGCTGCCCAAGAAGTTCCACGTTATTGAAGAATTGCCCGTGATGAACACCGGTAAAATAGATTTCAGGTCGGTTACCAGGATAGTGCAGGAGATGGTTGCCGATTCATCTGAAGAGATAGTCTCAGAATATTAAGCAATAACCGGCATAAAAAATAAATACATACCAAATACGGACTGGATTTTCATTCCGGATTTTCGTAAATTACACTGTATATAAATCCGTGAGATATGTATTTCCTCTTTCTGTTTCTGTCTCTGATAATGGCTTATCTGGCCGGGAGACCTGGCTAAAGGAGTGATGCCGCTGTTATTAGCAAGATTAATTTTCCCTCCTTTCTACTTCAGGTGCCTTAAATTTGAAGAAGAGCTTGCGGCAGGAGGGGTCGCTGACTATAAGATCATGAAAATGAATGGTCTGAACCATTTGCTGCAGGAATGCTCAACAGGACTTATTTCAGAATATTATGAAATAGAGCAGACAATATCTCCTTCAATCCTGGAAATAATAAAATCGTGGATTTTATTTACTGACTGAATTGTCCCGGACAAGAAATTGTCTGTACCCATAATCGTTGAAGGGCATCGTCCCGATACCTGTTTCTGTATTTATATATTTTCCGGAATGAGAGTATGAAACGCTCTGTGTAGCCCCTGGCGATTACCACCCGTGGACAGGAATGATACCATGAATCACGCACACACGCTTAAGTTAACCTTTGATCTAATAGTTTTCAGTCTGGGATAAGATCAGTGCAATATTTAATAAACATCACTATGGATATATTAAAGAACTATACTCTAAATGTTTGTATAACATGTGGTATTATTTTCTTCGTGCAATTCGGAAAAAATGCATTTTGAAAAAGCAATAAACTCTGAATCTGTTGAAGAATTGAAGAGTTTTATTTCAGACTATCCAAACAGTACATTTACCGATAGTGCAAATGCAGTAATAGAACAGTTAATTTGGCAGAAAGCGCTTCTTAAGAATGAAACAGAAAGGTATGAAGAATACCTTACAGACTATCCTAATGGTCAGTACGTTAATGCTGTTAAGGAAAAACTTGAGAAAAAGAAAGAATATCTGAACCTTGCACTAAAGACTTTTAACAAAGCTCAGCAAATAAATGTTAAGCCTGAGCAGAAAGAATTATATTCAAGAACTGATTCGTTATTTTAACTTGCGAATTTTACTGAATTCATTCTTAACGTTTATAAAGAACCAACCTTAAACCTGCACCTTGATCAGGATGAAAATTTAAGCGAGTTTATAAAAAGGCCATTCACTACATCCCGTTTCTTATATGGGCGTCCAGAGTCCGAGTATTTTATATATAACATTGAAAATGAAAGAATAAACAAATATATTTCTTACAAATTAATCCTAGGGAGTGCTGATATTACACAAATAAAAATTACTATTCAGCTATTGCGTGATGGTAAAATGATTTCAAATCTTGGAGAAAATCTCTTTACGGTAAGTTCAAATAAGTATAACAGTTACATAGGTTTTTTTCATAATGACAGTATCAATTTATTCCCGGATGATAAATTACGTTTTGTCATAACTGCCTCGGGTTCTAATTACGGTAAATCCTGTGATAATTATGCATCCTATGTAAAAGTAGTCCAACCTGAAAAGAATATCGATAATAATGTGTTAAGGGAACGTAGAAGAGCAATTGAATGGAGTACTTCAAACAGCAAATGGTCATTTCCTGGCGCACCGCTGATGGATTTTATTGCCCAGTTGGATTATTGCGTACTAAATAGCAAGAATGGTAATTGGAATATCGGATGGGGAAGCCAGAAAGATAAACAGCCATATAATGTTTCGTGGAAGAATGATTCCCTGATCATAAACAAATTAACAAAAGAAAAGGCAGATTCTCTTGGTATATCAGAATATACAATGGTATTTTCAATGGAATAAGTGAATTTCAATATCATAATTTGTAGAGCGCAAAGATTATAACAGGCCGGGACTGGATGAATCCATGTCACCTGGTCAAAATAGCTTAATAATACACTGCTTAATCCTTGCCTGGCATTAGGTATGCACGATTTAACAGGGATTAAAACCTGGCTCCAAACTGTAGGCTATAATATCTCTGTGGCTGTATGTCGCCCGGGCGGCCCATATATTCAGTGTTGGTAAGGTTTTTTACCAGGAAAGATAAGTTATAGGTTGCATTAAACATGTATCTGGCAAAGGTATCCATTGAAAAGTAGCCTGTATTATATTCAGTCCAGTAATCATAGAATCCGGGAAGTATATCCTCCCGTGAAAGCGGATTGACAAATACATCATCTATTTCAAGTATCCTGGATTTTATATAACAGCTCAAACCAGTTTCCCATCTGTTATAGATAGTTGACATTGAAAGTTCTGCAGAGTGTTTTCTCCTGAATTTCAGGTATGTATCTGTATTTTTCAGAGTAACACCATTAAACTCAACGGGGTACATAAAAGTATATCCTCCCTTTACCGTTGTATTAAACCCTCCGAAATTCCTGTTCAGCATAAATTCGAATTCTGCCCCATATACTCTTGAATTCTCAATATTCACAGGCCGGAACCCATAACTGTAAACTTCTGTAACATGATCCTCATACCAACCAAAGACATATTCGATCATATCACTATTCTGGGAGTAAAAAACCGAGATATCCGCCTGCCCACTCAATGCATCAGTTGAGATAGAATGTTTTAAGCCAATCTCCGAACTCCATCCTGACTCGGATCTTATCTCTGGATTTGGTATAATCTTGATAGATCCAACAGTGGTGTATGCATGTTTTTCGGCTATAGATGGATAACGGTAGCCCTGGCCGTATGAAGCACGGAGAAATGTAGATCCACTTATACTTAAATTCAGTCCAAGCCTGCAGATAGGTACAAGTTTATCGGCCTGGCTGTCAAGAAAATTTTGCTCTAATCTAACACCCCCAACAAATTTTAATCTCTCAAATGGTCGGATTTCAGCCTGTGCATACCCTGCAATATTATGTCCGTTATGGTCGCCATAGAAATTCGAGTTTATAATACTGTATTGCTGGCTGAGACCGGATATGAACTTAAATTTTTCAGAGTTGTTGAAACTGAACTGGTATTCAGAATATATTGAATGCGAATCACTGTTATTATTACTGTTGTCAGGCAGTTTATTTATATTAGTCAGTAAGCGTATCCTTAAATCATGCTTAAAGCGATCATTTTTATTTATTGAGACGAATGGGTCTAAAGCTATCGAAGTTCCTCTGAATTCCATTGCGGTTGACTCATTCTGCTTCAATGCGCCGAATTCTGCATCTTCCCAGAGCAGGAAATCAGTTTTATTTGTATAATTGGCATTAAGTGCAACACCGAATGAAAGCGATTTATATTTCTCACTGTTATGCTTGATATTCAGGTTTATACGGCCTAAGGCTTCCTCATTAAGCTTTCTGTACCCCTTATCATTTAAAACCCTTGCGCCGATACCTATCTTTGTATTATTATATTTTCCTGAATGAGATAATAAAACGCTTTGTGTCATCCTTGGTGAGTTCCACCACACCCAGTCTTTATTTGATGGTTTATCAAAGATGCCTGCAATGACAGATATCCTGGTAAGGGGTTCAGGTCCGGGCTCGGCAGTTATGATATTGATAACCCCGTTTAATGCTGATGATCCGTACAGCACCGAAGAAGCTCCCTTTATTACCTCTATCTGAGCGATATTCTCCATGGGGAGTGTAGCCCATTTGATATTTCCAGCATCGGTTGACAGAATAGGCAGACCGTCTATCAGTGCAAGTACTCTGCTTCCTGCACCATAGCTGTATCCGCTGCCTCCCCTTACAGATGCCTGTCCATCCAGAACTTCAATACCAATTGTCTTATTAAGTATTTCCTCGGCATTAACGGAATGGTTCTGATTAAGAACATACGGTTTAATAATATCCATTGAAACAGTTAGTTCAGAAATACGCTGTTCTGACCTGCCTGCGGTTATGACTACCTCATTTATTTCATTAATAATAGGAATCAGTAAGATATCTATATTAACCGTATCGTTTGCAGCAAGGTTAAAAGATTCTGTAAGCGGACTATACCCTACATATCTGAATGTAACTACTATTCTTCCGGGAGATACTCTTAAGATAAATTTCCCTTCGTTATCAGTCGTGGTACCCTGATCAATTCCGTAAATAATATTTACCCCCGGAAGGGATTCCCGGCTGATTGCGTCATATACCGTACCCCTGATAATGCAATTATTTGCACTTATGGGTGCATAAAGGCATAAAAATAATATCAGAAGGTAGATATAAAAACGCATAAATACATCTTATTTTGGTCTGAATGTGATCCTGATTGCAAGATTTACACCTGGTGTCGCGGACGGGAACGTGGTGGTTATTTTAAACGACTGCTCGTTAAGTTCAATAATTTTTGAGGTTAATGGTAAAGCCAGTGAATCAGAATTAATGGTGATTTCTGTCTCATTATTTTCAAAATACCATGTCCCGATGTACTGGCCGAAATAGCCTGTTCCGTCAGGCCGGAATTCAGCATCGCCGGCCATTTTTTCAAGTAATCCCCCGGGGCCTCCTGCATCCTGTCCGTCAACAAGCAGGCTGTCGCTTGTCCATACCTTTCCGGTAAGAGTTTTAAAACGTTCAGTTGTCTCATCTTTTTTTGTGCAGGCAAAAATGAGAACAGCTGATGCCAGCACCAGGTATATGATATAATATTTTTTCATGATCATGGAATTTATTTAAACTAAGTACTAAGGCATTGAAAATTTACGAAATTTAAAATGGAAAACAAAAATGATTTCCTGATACACGCAGCTTCATAGTCCGGGATTGGATGAATAAACAGGTACATAAAGTGCTATATTTGTCATTTGCATAATACCTGGAACGAAATAAACAAAGAATGAAAAGACGTAATTTTTTTGGAACACTATTATCGGCTAATCTTGGTTTATTCTTGACCGTCAACCCCCTGGCTGGAATTTTCAGAGAATCAAAGAAGAATATATTTCAGAAAGGCACTGTGTCAGTTGATGACAATATTATTTCATTCTACCTGGATGAAATATCTTCTCCTGTGAGAATAATCCATATCAGTGATACCCACCTCTGGATGGATGATGAAAGGGGAAAGCCCTTTCAGCAGTAAAGTAAAAGAATGGCAGGTGCTTACAACATAACAAAACATTTTAGAACAGGCGAGGAAACAAACCCTGTAAGATGCTTTGAGGAAACAATGGAACTGGCTATTGAAAAGAATGCAGACCTTATAGCAATGACAGGTGATATCTTCAGCTTCCCTTCTGAAGCCGCCATAGAATGGGTTCATGAAAAATTAAACAATTGCGGTATTCCATATATGTATATAGCCGGGAATCATGACTGGCATTATGAAGGTATGGATGGGAGCAGAGAAGAATTGCTTGATATATGGACAAAGAGACGTTTAACAACTCTTTACCAGGGGAATGATCCTTTGATGGCATCCTATGAGATTAATGGTATAAAAATCCTGGCTATAGATAATTCCACTTACGAGATATTACCTGAACAACTGGAGTTTTTCAGAGAGAATTCTAAAGAAGAAGACCCATTTATTCTCATGATGCATATTCCCCTGTATGCAGCGGGCAGGCCTACGGACTATGGTTGTGGTCATCCCTCCTGGGGTGCGGAATCAGATCGGTCATACGAGCTTGAGAGGCGCGAGAGATGGCCTGAAGAAGGTCATACAGGAGTTACAATGGATTTTTATGATGAAGTGTTTTCCTGTGATAACCTGCTGGGCATATTTGCCGGTCATATTCATCGTCAAACGATAGATATAGTAAAAGGCAAGCCACAGTTTGTTGCTGATGCCAATACCACAGGCGCCTTTCTTGAAATAAATTTCTTGCCTCTGGATATAAAAGGTGTATAAATATATTTTTATTTTCCTGTGCAGCCATTAGTCAGCTTTTTGTCAGAATCGTATCAGCATTATTATTAAATTTATTATTTTTGCAGCCGGATTCATTATATCCGCCTTCGTCACGATAACTCGCGACTACGGCGGACACAGCGGGGTATAGCGCAGTCCGGTTAGCGCACCTGCTTTGGGAGCAGGGGGTCGTAAGTTCGAATCTTACTACCCCGACAAACAAAAAACAACCCAGACATGTGAATGTCTGGGTTATTTATTG
>DOZA01000234.1 GCA_003518245.1 Bacteroidales bacterium
CTTTTGGTCCCGGGAAAAAACAGGACGCTCCGGGCCACCAGGTAATAGAAATGGGGCTTGCAAAGCTTTACAGGGTCACAGGCAATGAGAAATATCTTGACCTTGCAAAGTTCTTTCTTGACCAGAGAGGCCAGCCTCATGAAAGAGAACCCTACCCTGAAGATTCGCCCTTTGCTATCTATAACGGTGATTTCTATATGCAGGATCATAAACCGGTAAAGGAACAGTCAGAAGCATGGGGACATGCTGTACGAGCAACCTATATGTATGCCGGAATGGCTGATATAGCAGCATTGACAGGTGATGAAGAGTACAGAAAGGCAATAGACAGAATATGGCACAATGTAGTTAGCAAAAAACTATACCTGACGGGAGGAGTAGGTTCCAGACATATAAGCGAAGCATTTGGTGAGGATTATGAATTACCAAATGATGTGGCATATAATGAAACATGCGCGGCAATAGGTAATGTATTCTGGAATCATAGAATGTTCCTGTTATCAGGACAAGCTGATTATATAGATGTACTTGAGAGAACAATGTACAACGGCCTGCTCTCAGGGGTGAGCCTCAGTGGAAACCGGTTTTTTTATACAAACCCACTCGAATCAAAGGGCGGATATGAAAGAAGTCCATGGTTTGAAGTATCCTGTTGCCCTGGAAATATAGTAAGGTTCCTGCCTTCGGTCCCCGGATATGTATATGCGAAAAAGAAAGATAAGTTTTATGTTAACCTGTATGTGCAAAGTGAAGTAAGGACAATGGTTAACGGAAATATATTAAGGCTTAAACAAATTACTAACTATCCCTGGGATGGGGATATTGAAATTACCGTGAATCCAGGCACAAAACGAAAACTAAACTTAATGCTTAGAATCCCGGCATGGGTGTATAATAAACCTGTTCCTTCTGATCTGTATTATTTCCTTGATCCTGGTGAATCAGAGTGGAGCATAAGTGTTAATGGTGATGGATACAGGGGTATAATAACAAATGGATATATTTCAATTGACAGAGAATGGAAAGATGGTGATATTGTCAGACTGAGACTACCAATGGAGGTGCACAAAGTGAAAGCCAATGATAATGTTAAACCTGACAGTAATAAGGTAGCTCTGCAAAGGGGACCACTGGTATGGTGCATAGAAGAAGCTGATAATCCTCATGGAGTATTCAATATAAAGGTACCTGATACAACAAAGTTTAAACTGATAACAGGACCCGATGTGGAATTAGGTAAAGGAGTGATAGAAGGAAAGGTGATAGATAAAGAAGGAAAAAAGGTTATACTTCGGGCTATACCTTATGCATTATGGGCCAATAGGGGAGGTGGTGAAATGGCAGTGTGGATGGATACATTTTAATCCGAAAATGGAACATTTAAGAAAGAAGATAATTGTAAAAATCATTAATATGGATTTTAAGAAATTGACAGTATTACTGATAATAACGGTAATGATTATAGCCGGTTGTACTGATAAAGCCGGTGAAACAGCTGGAAGCGGATATCCGATACAGCCGGTTTCATTCAATAAAATTAAGGTGACAGATAATTTCTGGGCTCCGAGGATAAAAACAAACCATGACGTAACTATTCCGATAGCCATAGAACAGTCCACTATTACGGGCAGGATAAAAAATTTCGAGATAGCAGCTGGGATAGCTGAAGGAGAATTTTGTTCTACCTATCCTTTTGATGATTCTGATGTATTTAAAATAATTGAAGGTGCAAGTTACAGCCTTCAGACATTCCCTGATCCTGAAATGGAGGCAAAACTGGACACTCTAATAGCAATAATTGCTGCAGCCCAGGAAGAGGACGGGTACTTGTATACCTACCGTACAATAATGGGTGACGATTCTCATCCATGGATTGGAAAAAGATGGAAAAAAACTCATATCCTGAGCCATGAACTGTATAACCTGGGACATATGTATGAGGCAGCAGTTGCTCATTACCAGGCTACAGGAAAAAGAAGCTTCCTTGATATAGCAGTTAAATCAGCCAACCTTGTCGATGAAGAAATAGGATGGGGTAAGATTGAGACATACCCGGGTCACCAGGAGATAGAAATTGGACTGACAAAATTATACCTCGTTACGGGCGAGCAGAAATATCTGGACCTTGCAAAATTTTTTCTCGATGTAAGGGGACCGGAAGGTGAAGAATACTCACAGTCACACATGAAAGTCATTGACCAGCGTGAAGCAGTAGGACATGCAGTGAGGGCAGCATATATGTATACAGGCATGGCCGATGTGGCTGCGCTTACAGGTGACCAGGATTATGTGAATGCCATAGGCCATATCTGGAAAGATATCGTACATAAAAAAATGTATGTAACAGGAGGAATAGGAGCATCAGGTGGTAACGAAGGTTTTGGTGAACCCTATCACTTGCCTAATATGTCAGCATACTGTGAAACATGCGCTTCAATTGCAAATGTTTTTTGGAATCACAGGATGTTTCTGCATCATGGGGAGTCTGAATATTATGATGTTCTGGAACGTACACTTTATAATGCACTGCTGTCAGGGGTGAGCCTGAGTGGTGACAGGTTCTTTTATCCCAATGTACTTGAATCTGCCGGACAGCACCAGAGACAGGCATGGTTTGGTTGTGCATGCTGCCCATCTAATATCAGCAGGTTTATTCCATCTGTTCCAGGTTATATATATGCAAAAACAAAGAAAGAAATATTTGTAAACCTTTATCTTGATAATACTGCTTATATCGAAATGGGAGACAATGATATAGAGCTTATACAGAAAACTAATTATCCCTGGGATGGGAATATAAAGGTTATAGTTAATCCTGATGTTGATGTAAGGTTTGCTATTAAACTGAGGATACCGGGGTGGGCACGCGATGTAGCAATACCCGGGAACCTTTATAGCTTTATGGATAAAGAAAGTGGAAATAAGCAGCTCAGTGTAAATGGGAAAGAGATAGATGTAAGCTGGACTGAAGGATATGCCACTATAAAAAGGAAATGGGCAAAAGGGGATATAATAAAACTTACTCTGCCAATGCCTGTCAGGAAAGTTATTGCTGATGAAAGGGTTGGAGCAGATATGGATAAGTTCTCAATACAGAGGGGGCCACTCATGTATTGTGCTGAATGGCCTGATAATGTAGATGGGCACGTTCTTAGCCTGGTATTTGACCCTGAAAAAGAAATGAACATAGAGCTTACGAAGGATATTCTAAATGGTGCTGTCCTGATAAAGACCTATGCAAGTCAGGCTAAGAGAACGCTGGAAAATGAAATAATTCTTGGTGATAGTCAGCAAGCAATACTGATACCTTATCACCTGTGGAATAACAGGGGAAGGGGAGAAATGAAAGTCTGGCTGCCTTATAACAGATGACTGTGAATCACAGTATCTGATAAAGGAGAATGAGTACCTGTTAATGCATAAACAGAATATCCATTATTTGATATAAAACTCAATCATATCCCGGATCGTTTTTTCACATACCTTGCAGTACCCTTCTGCTTCATTGCTTTTCATGCGACAATTAATCTGGGGACGGTATATCCCTTTGGCTGAATAACCTCCTCCTTCAAAAAGGCCTACTTTATCGGCATATATTGCTTCAGGAGGGGTAGGAATTGGTGTACCATCCTCTATCATATCTTTCCACTTGCTCTCAAAATCAACAAGTGTGGTGATATTTGCCTCCCATGGTTCAACATCTAAAGGGTAAAACTCCTCATAAGCAACATTAGATGTATAATACTCGTCGGCCAGGCCTGCAAAACCATGTCCGAATTCATGAGTAAAAACCTGGGGGGTCAGATGATGATCTGATGTGGTACCGGAATAGTAATTATACATTCCACCTCCACCATACCGTTCACTGTTGATAAGTACAATAATATTATCGTAGGGCACAACGGCAGCATAATCTCTTACCGACTTGATATCAAAAGTGGTGAGGTAACGGCCAAGGTCAAAGGTGTAAAAGCTGCTGTTAAGTACTGTTTTACGGTATATCCCTTCACCGGGAATATCTGTACCTGACTCTTCAGATATGGCATCAACAGCCCATATATTTATCCTGTCAGTATAATCTTTGTAAGGAGCATATCCAAATAAGATATCTGTAAGCCTTCTTACATCATTATGGAATTTATCCATTTCTTCTTCAGTATATCCTTCTGCAACGAATACCAGATCTACAGCCCTGTGATGGTCTTTCTTGCCTGATATCCTTTTGTATTCTGTATTAATGGCATGTTCTATTCTTATAAAATAATCTTCAGGATCAATAACAGTTTCATATATCTTTTTCAGGCTTCCGTCTTTCATATACTTCTTGAGAACAAACCTGACATCATTTTTTGGAAAAGGGAAGGTGGCTACTTCATAGAAGCTGCGCTGTATATTTTTTGCTTCAGCTGTGGTTTGCCATTCCTGGAAAAGAGATCCATAACCCCTTGAATAGATCAGCTTTCCACTTTCAAGGTCATATATCTG
>DOZA01000188.1 GCA_003518245.1 Bacteroidales bacterium
TTCACTGTCACGTGATGATAATCCGGAAGTTGGTTCATCGAGGAACAGTATGGGTGGTTCCCTAATAAGTTCGAGTGATATATTCAGTCTTTTTCTCTGTCCTCCGCTGATTTTTTTATTCAGGGGACTACCCACTTTCATATCCTTTATTTCATATAATCCCAGGTTTTGAAGGGTACTGGATACTTTATCATGTATTTCTTCATCAGTAAGGTTATCAAAGCAAAGTTTGGCATTATAATAAAGGTTCTGGTATACAGTAAGTTCTTCTATAAGCAAGTCATCCTGTGATACATATCCTATAAGACCTTCTGCTTTATCTGAATCCTGGTGGATATTAATGCCATTTATTTGTATCTCGCCTCTGTCTGGTTTATTATTTCCATTCAGAAGATTTAGAAGAGTAGATTTACCTGCTCCTGAGGCTCCCATAATACCAACCATTCTGCCTGATTCTTCCTCAAAAGACATTTTATGGATTCCAATGTCACCGGACTTGAATATGTATTCAATTTCTTTTACTTCGTATACTACCCTGGAAGCTTTCAGTTCCTCCTTCCTGTAATTACTTACTATATCACTGTAATAAATTGGGGTCGTTTTGGGATCGCGTAATGATGAGCCAGGGTTAAAAGGATATACCTTATCTTCCTGTAGCAGCTGTCCATTCATATAAAGTTCAGTCATATTGATGAACCTTATGAAATGTATATTTGCAGATGTAACCTCCATGACCCATATCTGGCCATTGATAGTATCATTTGTAATATGATGGATATGAGTACCCGTGTCATCAACTTTATTATCGATAACCAGTATATTATTTGAATCGGGCATATCAGAGAAATCATTCAGGACAAAATATTGTATAAGTTCAAACTCTGATATTTCAACATAGAAAGATTCAGCAACGGCTTTTATAAACTCAACTTCTTCAATTGTTATTACTGTACCATCTGACTTACAGAATTCCAGCAGTTGCACAAGAACAATGATTTTCTGGTTCTGGGTAAGCTGGTAGTTTATCTGGTTGGTTATCTTGAGTATCCTTACTGATACTGCTGATTGTCTTTTTTTATGTGCACCTCTTTTTTGTTTTTCCTGTGCTTCATGGTAGAACTGATCGAATGCAACGAGATATTCTTTTACAAGCTCTTCATTTAATTGCCTTCTAAGGAATGCTTCAACTACATTTCTGCGATCTTTCTCACTGCTTTCAGGTCTTGCAATAATAGCAAATAATTGCATTAACGCCTTAAGAATCTTTTCACTCATTTCTACCAGTAGTTATGAGGTTAAAAACAAAATTGAAAGTACAAATTTATGTCTTATTTTCCTAAATATATTACTTTTTACTGTCGTACTTTACCGTACCATTTCCAGGTCAGGTATTCCTTTTCTTCTTATTTTTCTTCTTAACTGAATATCCGAATTTTCCTATCATTTCACCTGTTTTGTAGTACTTGCCATGCTGATAACTCATAAGGCCTGCCCTGTCCAGTTCAAAAACTTCTGTTTCGGGATTAAAATATTTCTTATCAGCCTGTATAGCCAGTACTTCAGAAATAAACATATGATGGATACCCAGTTCTATAATATCATTAACCCTGCATTCAATATTTACCGGTGATTCGGAAATTACAGGAGCTTTAACTTTCTTACCTGGTAGCGGCTTTAGTTTCATTTCCTCGAACTTATTATAACAACGTCCCGATCGTACTCCACACCAGTCAGTAGCCCTGGCCAGTTTTTCAGTTGTGAGGTTAATGACAAATTCGCGATTTTTCTTTATTATATTATACGAATACCTGGATGGCCGCAGCGAGATATAGCACATAGGCGGATCAGTACATATGGTTCCGGTCCAGGCAATTGTTATTATATTATATTCATCAGGATGACCACCACAGCTTACCATAACTGCTGGCAGGGGGTAGATCATTGTGCCAGGTTTCCATAAGATTTTTTCCATAAAGAGAATTTGCCTCAAATATAAGCAGCAATAAGGTGAAAAACATGTACTGTGAATTATAAGTTAAAAACTATTCAGGCAGGAATCAAGGTCGTCGTAAAGGTCAAAAACAGTATGTAGCTGGAGCGCTGTAAATAGTGATAATACTTCGGGAATAATATTACAAATCTTAAGTGTCCCATAATTATTCCGGGCAACTTTCATTGTGGAAAGAAAACAACCGAAGCCTGAACTGTCAATGTATCTTACTCCTTCAAGGTTAATAATAACCTTCGAATTAGGGACATCAAAAAGTTTTATAAGTTCTGTTCTGATATCATCAGCAACCAGTGAATCAAATTTCTCCATATTGCTGAAACTTACCTGGTCAATATTGTTTTCAAGCTTTTCTACAATAAGCATGGTTTTATTTAAAGGGTTAAAAGGTAATTGTCCAGTTCTTTTATTGCTTCATCAGTCTGGTTAACAAAATCGTTTATGTACTCAATATAATTCTCACTTTTTACTCCTTCTTTAGTCTGCAGTTCCAGCTCTTTGAGTTTTGCTGCCAAGTCATCCATTCCCATTATAGCTATTGAAGATTTAGCTTTATGAGCCATTAATCCAAGATCAAAATATTTCTTTTCTTCATAAAGCTTCTTCATATCATTTTTAAATTCACAGACCTGTTCACGGAAAATGTCAACCATTTCAGTGATTAACTCAGGTGATTTGTTACAAACCTCTTCTATGTAAGAGACATTTATAATTTTAAAATTCATATTTGTGATGTGTCTTGTTCTTAACAAAATTAACAAAAATCAAAAAGTGATAAGGATATTACCCAATTATTTTGCCGGGAGGTCAATTATGAGATATATAATTACTATTTTTAAAGATCAAAAAGTTTATCGATGAAAAAATATTTTTCAATACTGATTATTTTAACTATCCTGCCTTTGATGATAGCGAACGGCCAGGTATATATGAAGGTCTCAAAATATGATTTTAAAACAGAGGAAGAAGGATTCACGGATGCCTGGAAAAATATTAAAGATGGCGATAAGTTTTATGAAGCAGGCGTAGGTATGTATCCCCAGGCAGTAATTTGTTACCTGATTGCCAGTGATTATAATAATAATAACCCCGAGCTGAATTATAAGATAGGAGTAAGCTACCTTTATGGATCAGAGCCGTTGAAATCGCTTGATTATTTCCTCCGGGCCTATGATCTTGACCCTGATGTTACTGAGGATATTCTTTTGCTCACCGGTAAATCATACCAGTACAGGGGTGATTATGGAAAGGCTATAGATTGTTATAATATGTATTCTGACAAATACCTGGATTCAGATTCATTCGATCAGGAGGTAAATAACCTGATAAATCAATGTAACAAGGCAATAGAATTGGTAGTTAAGGATAATAATGCTGAGATTATAAATGCCGGCTTGAATATAAATTCAGTGTATGATGATTATTCACCTGTCATCTCAAATGAGGGTAAATTATTATACTTTACCACACGTCGTGTGGTTGATGAGAGCAGGCAAAGGCAGGATTCAGACATGAAATGGGATGAGAATATATATGTTGCTGTAAGGGAGAATGATGGATGGAACCAGGCCGGGCCTGCCGGCGATAATCTTGCGACCGTATTGAACGAGGGTGTTTTATCTGTTGTGGCTAACGGACAGCTAATGTATATATATGCAGGATATGAAGGGAATGGAGATATTCTTCAATCGGAATATTTAAAGGGAAGGTGGAATAAACCCGAGCAGATTGAAATAGATTTAAATACGAGGTATAGGGAAACTTCAATATCAATATCCGGGGATGGAAATGAAATATTTTTTACAAGCGATAAGAAAAAAAGTATAGGTGGTCGAGATATATACTATATCAAAAGAGTAAGAAAAAATAAATGGACCAAACCATTTAATCTTGGTGATCCTGTTAATTCTGAATATAATGAAGAGTCGGTATACGTTTCATCAGGGGGAGATACCATATGGTTTAGCTCAAACCGACCCGGAGGAATGGGGGGATATGATATTTATATGTCGGTAAAGAATGAGATAGGATTATGGTCTGAACCTCATAACATCGGAGTACCTGGTAATTCACAGTCTAACGACTTGTTCTTCAGGAAGGATAGAATTAACAGGAAAGAGGCATGGCTGACCAGCGACAGGCCCGGTGGTTATGGAGGATTGGATATTTACAGGCTTATTTTAGAGTATGAAGCAGATATTGTTAAAATAATAAATACAGATTCTCTTTTAATAAACAAGGATACTGTCAATATTAAAATTGATACACTTAAGATTCACCGGTAATTATTCTAAATAATATGATTATACTGAACGGTAAATTTTGAGTGCTCAGGATCGAAAATTTTACTAACATTAAATATTAAAAAATACTATTATCAATGAAGAATACTGCCTTGACGAAAATTCATGAAGAAAGAGGAGCAAAGATGGTCCCATTTGCTGGTTACAATATGCCGGTTGAATACAGGGGGATAAATACTGAACATATTACTGTTAGGGAAAAAGTAGGAGTTTTTGATGTGTCACATATGGGAGAATTCTGGGTTACAGGCCCCAGCGCCCTTGATTATCTACAATACATAACTTCAAATAATGTTTCTGCCCTGTATGATGGTAAGGTGCAGTATTCATGTTTTCCCAATGGTCGTGGGGGAATCGTTGATGATCTATTGGTATACAGGTTCGGTGATGAAAAATTTTTGCTGGTGGTCAATGCAGCTAATATTGATAAAGATTGGTCATGGTGCCTCGAAAATGCTAAAAAGTTTGGTATGGAACCGGGTAATGGAATAGAAAATGCTTCTGATGCCATTGCCCAGTTGGCCATACAGGGTCCGTTGGCACTCAAAGCAATGCAAAAACTAACCAGTGAGGATGTACTTGATATGGAATATTATACATTCAGGGAGATTCCTTTTGCCGGTATAGACAGTGTAATTTTTTCGACAACAGGTTATACCGGTGCTGGTGGATGTGAGATATATATTAAAAATGAGGATGCCAGCAAGTTATGGAAAGCAGTATTTGAGGCAGGTGAAGAGTTTGGTATTCAGCCTATTGGACTGGCTGCGAGAGACACACTGAGACTTGAGATGGGTTTTTGCCTTTATGGTAACGATATTGATGATACCACCTCACCCATAGGAGCAGGCCTGGGATGGATAACAAAATTTACCGACGATAAGTATTTCATTGATAAAGAATTGTTAATCAAGCAGAAGGAGGAAGGTGTAAGCAGGAGATTAAAAGGTTTCGTAATGATAGAAAGGGGCATACCAAGGCATAATTATGAGATTGTAAATGCTGAAGGAGAAATAATAGGAAGAGTAACATCAGGAACCATGTCTCCCATGATGAAGCAGGGAATAGGCATGGGGTACCTTGATAAAGGGTACTGGAAAGAAGGAACCGAAATATTTATCAGGATACGTAATAAGGATCTTAAAGCAAAGGTTGTTAAGTTCCCGATATATAAGAAGTAAATTAAGGATTTAACAGGAGGATAATGTCCAGGTTTAATTTAGAAGTGTGTCTTACCCCTGCTATTTTTGACCGTTATGCAGACCCGGGAGCTATTGTCGTTGTAATAGATACTCTGAGAGCAAGCTCGGCAATTTGTAATGCATTTGCTAATGGTGCCAGTAGCTTGATACCCGTAAAGGGTCTGGAGGAGGCAAGAGAATATAAGAACAAGGGATACATGGTTGCTGCTGAGCGGGATGGGTATGTCCAGGATTTTGCAGATTTTGGAAACTCCCCATTTAATTTTACACCTGAAAGAGTCAAAGGACAAACCATAGTATACAGTACAACCAATGGCACAAGATCTATTCAACTTGCTTCAGAATGTTACAGGGTGGTAATAGGTTCATTCCTAAATATCAGCAGCCTGGAAAAATGGTTGCTGGAGCAGGACAGGGATATTATCTTTCTCTGTGCAGGATGGAAGAGTAAGGTATCACTTGAGGATTCAGTATTTGCGGGAGCACTGGCAGACAGACTGCTTAGAAGTAATAAATACAATACCATATGCGATTCAGTAAACATAGTGCTTGACATATGGAAACTGGCTGAACCTGATATTGTTGCGTATATTGACAAGGCAGCACAGAGGAGCAGGTTGAGAGATAAGGGACTGGACGATTGTATACCTTTCTGCCATACCGAAGATTCTACAGATGCTATTCCATACCTTGAAGAAAACAGGTTATATAATATAAAAAACAGGCCGGTTAACGGACCTGGAGATATAAATTAAAATCAAAGTATAATTATTAACAAAAAACCTAATAAATATGACAAAACATAATTTTTATGCCGGACCTTCAATCTTGCCACAATATACTGTTGATAAGGTTGCAGAAGCTGTAAAGGATTTTGCTGGTACTAGTCTTTCTATTATGGAGATCTCTCATCGGAGCAAAGAATTTGTTGCTGTAATGGAGGAGGCACAGTCCTTGCTTAAAGAATTGCTGTCGGTGCCCGATGGATATCATGTATTATTCCTTGGTGGAGGAGGCAGTACTCAGTTCGCAATGGTACCAATGAACCTTATGAGGCAAAAGTCTGCATATTTAAATACAGGTTCATGGGCATCAAAAGCTATTAAAGAAGGGAAGTTTTTTGGGGAACTTGTGGAAGTAGCTTCTTCAAAAGATGCAAATTTCACCTATATACCAAGAGATTATGAAATACCTGCTGATGCCGATTATTTCCATATTACCACGAATAATACAATATATGGTACCGAAATAAAAGAAGACCTTGATTCACCGGTTACACTGGTAGCAGATATGTCTTCTGATATTTTCAGCAGGCCTGTTGATGTATCCAAATATGGACTGATCTATGGTGGAGCTCAGAAGAACCTGGCTCCTGCAGGGGTGACATTTGTAATAATAAAAGAGTCAATACTTGGTAAAGTAGACAGGGATATACCTACAATGCTTAACTACAAAACCCATATTGAGAAGGGTTCAATGTTTAATACTCCACCGGTACTGCCAGTATTTGCTGCATTACAAACTCTTAAGTGGATAAAGCAACAGGGTGGGGTGGAAGCTATGTTAAAAATTAACCAGGAAAAATCAGGTATGTTATATTCCGAGATAGAAAGGAATAAATTATTTATACCTACTGTAAATGATGAAATGGATCGTTCAATAATGAATGTATGCTTTGTGATGAATGAAGAATACAAAGACCTTGAAGCAGATTTTCTTTCATATGCTACATCAAGGGGTATGCTTGGAATTAAAGGACACAGGTCAGTAGGTGGATTTCGCGCTTCTTTGTATAATGCTCTTCCCCTGGAAAGTGTTAAAGCATTGATACAGGCAATGAAAGAATTTGAAAAAAATAATTAAATATTAATAATCATGAAAATTGTAATAGCAACGGAAAAACCATTTGCCAGTGCTGCCGTTGACGGTATAAGAGAAGTACTGGATAAAGCAGGATATGAACTAAGTCTGCTGGAAGGATATACAGACAGGCAGGAATTGCTGGGAGCAGTAAAAGATGCAGATGCTTTAATAGTAAGAAGTGATATAGTAGACAAAGAGGTAATTAATAATGCAGAAAACCTGAAAATAGTAGTCAGGGCCGGAGCAGGATATGATAATATTGACCTGGATGCATGTACTGCTGGCAATATTGTTGCAATGAATACACCTGGACAGAACTCAAATGCAGTTGCTGAACTGGCATTTGGTATGATGGTATACCTTGCACGTGGCGGTTATAACGGGAAACCGGGTACCGAGCTGAAGGGTAAGACACTGGGGATACATGCCTATGGTAATGTTGGTAAATGCGTTGCAAAAATAGCCAAAGGATTTGGGATGGATATTTATGCATTTGATCCTTATATAGATGCTTCAGAACTGGAAAAAGATGGTGTGAAAGTAATGACTACAGTTGAAGATCTGTATTCTGCCTCACAGTATGTATCCATTCATATACCGGCAAATGATCAGACGAAAGGATCGATAGGATATAAATTAATATCCCTGATGCCTGCAAATGCTGTATTGGTTAATACTGCCAGGAAAGAAGTTATTAAAGAGGAAGAATTGCTTAAGGCCTTCAATGAAAGGAATGATTTCAGTTATATATCTGATATTGCCCCTGATTGCCGTAATACGATAGAATCAAATTATGAAGGGAGATATTTTTTTACTCCTAAGAAAATGGGAGCACAGACAGCTGAAGCTAACATAAATGCCGGAGTAGCAGCGGCAAGCCAGATAGTGGCATTCCTGGAAAAAGGTGATGAGACATTCAGGGTTAATAAGTAATTATTAAAGATTATCTGAAATATGGCAATAGTTAAACCTTTTAAGGCTCTCCGCCCACCAAAGGATATAGCAGAAAAGGTAGCATGCCTGCCTTATGATGTTATGAATACAAATGAAGCAAGGAGAATGGCTGAGGGCAATAAGTATTCATTATTACATATAACAAGGGCTGAGATTGACCTACCCGAGGATATTGATGTGCATAGTGAAGAAGTATACAGCAAATCCCATGATAATTTCCTTAAATGGCAGGAAAACAAATGGTTGGTGCAGGATGAGGAATCAAAATTTTATATCTATGCCCAGACAATGGGTGAAAGAACTCAGTATGGTTTATTGGCCTGTGCTTCTGTTGACGATTACCTGAAAGGCTTAATAAAAAAGCATGAGCTGACCAAGCCGGATAAGGAAGAAGACAGGATGGTTCATGTGAGAACGAACAATGCTAATATAGAACCGGTGTTTTTTATTTATCCTGCTGTTGCAGAAATTGATGAAATTGTGAAAAACATAGTGGAAAATCAAGAGACTGAATATGATTTTATTGCAGAGGATGGCTTCGGCCATCACTTCTGGGTAATTAACGAACATAAGTTAATAGAAAAAATAGAAAATCTTTTCAGGGGGAAAGTACCATATACCTATGTTGCTGACGGGCATCACAGGACAGCTGCAGCTGCTCTTGTAGGTAAAGAAAAAAGGGAGAAAAACCCGGGTTATACCGGTGAAGAGGAATTTAATTACTTTATGGCTGTGCATTTTCCTGATAACCAGCTTGAGATAATTGATTATAACAGGCTTGTTAAAGATCTTAATGGAAATACAGCAGATGAATTAATTGAAGCACTTGGTGAGTCATTTAACATAACAAGAATGGGTGCCGATATCTATAAGCCTGATAAACTACATGTTTTTTCAATGTACCTCGAGGGTAACTGGTATAAGCTTGAAGCAAAGGAATCAGTTTATGACGATTCTGATCCAATTGGTGTGCTTGATGTCACAATCTTGACCCGGAAGGTCCTTGCACCAATACTTGATATTCAGGACCTGAGACGATCAAAGAGAATTGATTTTGTGGGTGGTATACGAGGATTGGATGAACTCAGAAAAAGAGTTGACAGTGGTGAGATGAAAGTTGCATTTACCATGTATCCCGTTTCTATGAAACAGCTATTAGATATAGCAGATACAGGTAATATCATGCCTCCGAAAACCACATGGTTTGAACCAAAGTTACGAAGTGGACTGGCTATTCATTTGCTTGACTGAAAAAATTGAGTATTTAGGAAAGTCTTGGTTAAGAACCGGGGCTTTCCTATTTTTATAGCTTTGCATGATATGAACAATATTACAGAAAATATCAGGATCTTAAAAGAAGAATTACCGGACAAAGTTAAACTGGTTGCTGTATCGAAAACAAAGACAGTGGAAGATATTATGCTGGCTTATAATGCCGGTCAAAGAGTATTTGGAGAAAACAGGGTACAGGAGCTGATGAGTAAATATGAACATGTTCCCGGTGATGTGCAATGGCATATGATTGGACACCTGCAAAGAAACAAAGTGAAATATTTAGCCGGTTTTATACATATGATAGAATCTGTGGATTCAAATAATCTTCTGAGAACAATAAATAAGGAGGCTAGAAAAAGCGGCCGGATAATAGACTGTCTTTTGCAGTTCCATATAGCAAGTGAAGAAACAAAATACGGCTTCAGCATAAAAGAAGCGGAAGGGCTTATTGAGACCGGTATATTAGATGAACTTGATAATGTAAATATAAGGGGTGTCATGGGTATGGCTACTTTTACCGATGACATGGATAAGGTCAGATCAGAATTTGTATACCTGAAATCAGTTTTTGATAAGCTTAAGCAAACTTGGTTTTTAAATAATGATCATTTTACAGAGATTTCAATGGGTATGTCTGGTGACTATAAGATAGCTGTTGATGAGGGGAGCACTATGGTTAGACTGGGTACTTTAATATTTGGCGAACGATATTGTAAAATTGATAATAATTAAATAATTAAAACAATGAACCTAGAAACTAATTACCTGGGCTTGAAATTGCGTAATCCTGTGATTGTCAGTAGTAGTGGCCTGACTGATAGCCTGGATAAAATAAAGGCGGCTGCTGAGTATGGTGCCGGAGCAGTTGTAATGAAATCTATATTTGAAGAACAAATTAATTACCAGGCCGGTATACTGGCAAGTGGATCAGATTACCCTGAAGCCGAAGATTATATATCATATTATACCCAAACACATTCGCTGGATAATTACCTTAAGCTGGTAGAAAGTGCAAAAAAATCAACAGATATTCCTGTGATACCAAGTATCAACTGTGTAACTGCTGACAACTGGATCAATTTTGCAAAGAATATTGAATCAGCCGGTGCCGATGCACTTGAGATTAATATGTTCTTTCTCCCTCTTGATAAAACAGTTGAACCAGGGGTTGCAGAAAAGCTGTACTTAAACATGGTTGAGAAACTGAGAACTATTCTCACTATCCCTTTTGCCATCAAACTGGGACAGCGGTTCACAAACCTGTTTTATACTATTGATCAGTTATATAACAGGGGAGCAAACGGGGTTGTACTTTTTAACAGGTTTTTTGAGCCCGATATTGATATTAATTCAATGAATATTATACCCGCATCAGTATTCAGTAAGCCTGATGACAAAAGGAATGTACTCAGGTACGTGGCAATGGCATCAGCTATTAATGACAGGATAAGCATATCTGCTTCAACTGGTGTTTACAGCGGTGATGATGTGGTGAAATATCTGCTTGCGGGGGCCGATACTGAACAGATATGTTCTGTTTTATATAAAGAAGGACATAAATATTTGAAAGAATTACTTGACTTTGTTGAATCATGGATGAGATCGAAAAATTACGATACCGTTGATAAATTCAGGGGCTTATTGAATTATAAGAACTTTATGGACGCAGGCAAATACGAACGGGCACAGTTCATGAAATACTTTTCAGGTTATGATTAGAATAACATTTTAAGCACTGGACAGAATATACTGACAGGTTTACACTACTTTGAAAAATAAAAATTTAGTATTAAATTAGGCGAGAAATAGACCAGCAAATTAAATTATCAATCATGAAGAATAGGTTATTACAGAAAACAGTATATTTTTTAATAGCTGTTTTTGCTTTTAGTCTTTTGTACAGTTGTAAATCGGGTGGGAAAGAAGACAAACAGGATACAGTGGAGATTACAACAGTAGACGAAGAAGTCCTCCGTGAGGTTAATGAGGCTAAGAAAATATTTTATTCACTACCCTCACCTCTGGAGTCAGCAATGCTTATTAAATCAGCAGGAGCAGAGTTCAATGAAGAACTCTTAAATCCCACACAGAATACATCAAGATATACAACAAATAAGCAGATGGCTCTTAACCTCGGCATTTATACATGTAATCTGAGTTTTGCAAGTCTTTATGACCAGACACAGCTGGTCATTGATTACATGTCAGCTGCCAGGGAAATGGCGGACGGACTGGGTATACTGGACGCAATAAATGATGAAACAATTAACAAACTGGAAGAGAATGTTAACAACAGGGAGGTAATACTGGATATTATTTCAGAAACATTCCTTAACTCAAATTCTTATCTCGAAGATAATGAGCAACCAGCAATAGCATCAATAGTGCTTGTTGGTGGCTGGATTGAGGGTCTGTACATAGGAACACAACTGGTAGATATGGATCAGTTCGATTCAAATAAGCTAGTGGGTAGAATAATAGACCAGAAGTTATCAATTGGTATTATGCTTCATCTTCTCAACGATAATAATCAACATCCATCAATACCGGGAATAATAGAACAGATGGAAGAATTAAAGGCTGTTTTTGATAAGATAAATATCAAAACAACTGATATTAAACCTGAAATAGATGAACAAACCAATGTCACTATTTTAAAGTCAACTGTAGAAACAGATATGACCACAGAGGTTTTTATGGAGCTTGCAGAAAAAGTTAGAGAAATCAGATCATCTTATGTAAAATAGGTAATTATGAAACGAATTGTACAGATAGGTTTTATTTTGACATTGCTCTTTGCGGTTAATTCATTTTATGCTAATGCCCAGTGCAAAGGGTTTGCTAAGAAAATATGCAGAGCAGAACTAGGATCATATACACATGATGGTAATTACCATGCTGCAATCCTTGTTGAGGGTGAAGAGGCAGAGCTGTATAAAACATTTTACAGTGACCAGGATTACAGAGTTGCTATTTGTGGATCTGATAACCTGCCTACAATAGAGTTCAAGGTAATAGATGCCAATAAAAACATCCTGTATTCAAATGCAGAAGATGAGTATAGCAGGACATGGGATTTCAAACTTGAATCGAGCCAGCAGCTTAAACTGGTAATAAAAGTTACTACATTTGAGGAATTGTCTGATGACCCTGCAAGTGGTTGTGTGGCAATTATGTTTGGCTTTAAAGCAGATTGATACAGTTAAAATTAAAGATAAAAGAACAGGGATCAGCCGATCCCTTTTTTGTTTATCTTACCTGCAAGCCACTTCCCGGTATATGACAGTTTGCATTTAATTATATCTTCCGGTACACCTTCGAAAACAATATTGCCACCCTTTTCTCCTCCTTCAGGACCGAGGTCTATAATCCAGTCAGCATTCTTTATTACTTCAATATTATGTTCTATCAATATTACTGAATGACCTCTTTCAACCAAGGCATTCAATGAATTGAGCAGCTTATTTATATCATGAAAATGTAAACCCGTTGTTGGCTCATCAAAAATAAAAACAATATGATCAGACAACCTTTCCTGGGACAGGTAATAGGCCAGTTTTACTCTCTGGCTTTCACCACCTGAAAGGGTGCTTGATGACTGGCCTAGCTTAACATATCCCAAACCAACATCAGCAAGTGGCCTTAGACGAGTTACAATCTTTTGTTCTGTTTTGCCGGCTTGTGAACTGAAAAACTCAATTGATTCATTAATGGTCATCTCCAAAACATCGTAAATGTTCTTACCCCTGTATTTTACCTCAAGTATTTCTTTCTTGAAACGCTTCCCTTTACATTTTTCGCAGGTAAGCTCAACATCGGCCATAAACTGCATTTCTACCTTTATGGTTCCTTCACCTTTGCATTCATCGCAACGGCCACCATCTATGTTAAAGGAAAAATGG
>DOZA01000023.1 GCA_003518245.1 Bacteroidales bacterium
ATCTCATCGTCGTAATAATCAATGCTGTTAAAACCCAGTATTTCACTGCATGCATCATACATGTCGAGTGCCAGCCTTGCACCCTCTATATCTGCTATCAAAGCTCCCCTGTCAAGCATGTTAATCCCAAACTTTACCGTGCCAGACATAATAAAATTATGAATGGTCATTCCACCATGCATAGTTGAACCGATAAATGTTATATCATCACCCGGTTCAATACCCAGTTTTGTGGCAAATTCATCACTTAACAGTACCTTCTCCGGCGAATCGGGTAAATGACCTTTTACAATTGCATTTTCAAGCTGCATCCTTTTGCGTTCCGTGCTGTTATCTGAAATGATATCGAGCGCCAGACCTACAGCCGTACCCTGTTCTTTTGTTTCGCCATTTTCATCCGGAACATCAATAAGTCCGCCAAACTGTATTCTTTCCACCCAGTCTGTTTCCGGATACCTTTCTTTAACCTGCGCGAGCAATTCACCAGTGCCTGCCAGAGAAAGATCAAGAGGCATTATATCCATGTTCTCTTTGTATGAATGGGTTACGATCTTTACATGGCCGGCAGAGTATTTTGCGTTAAAGTTAATTACATCTCCCAGTACACCGGTCAGGTAACAATATAGAAAGACAGTGAACATAACACCGAGTGCTACGACCAGGATGGGCAGCCTGCTGCGGTTTCTATCCCTTATTATTCCTTTTAATAAAAAACGTATCATTGTATCTTCCCCCTTATTGCTTCGGTTGGATTCATTTTGGATATTCTTCTTGACGGAAGGTAACTGACTATTGTGGTTGTAATTACAATCAGTAACAATGTAATCATTATCAGTCCTATACCATAGGCAGGATAGATCCTTTCTGCCATAGCCAGCCCAAATTCATCAGCACTTAATGGCATTCCAAACCCTGTTTTTGATAACCAGGCAAGAAGAGGTATGCCCCATAATGCTCCCAGCAGTACCGCCAGTATAGAATGCATTGCTCCCTCAACAGTAAAAATACCCACAACCTGTTTTCTTGTCATACCCAGAGCAACATAGGTACCTATTTCCTTTTGCCTGCGAAAGATCGAAAGTACTTGTGTGTCAAAAACTGCAAGCAGGCCAAGGGCAAGGAAAACTATATATATGAAGGAAGAGCCTATTGTCTTTGTTTTTATGGTGCTGATAATAGCTGAAAGGAGGGAATCAGTATCCTTAAATTCCCAGCCAGGAACAGGATGAGGATTAGTTATTTCAGGTGATATTACAATAAGTGTGCCTTCATTGTTCATACTCACTAACTCCTGCATCGTGACTATTGACATCCATATCTGGGAAGCATCAACCGTAGGTACATTTGTTTTAAAAATACCGGCAACAACTATTTCAGCTGCATCAAATGTGCCGTTTACATCCCTCCACCTGAGTGTAGTAATATCACCTTTTGCAAGTTTTGTAGCCCTGGCCATGGCCGTACCGATAATTACAGGTATTTCTTCAAAATCCCCTTTAAGCAATGAAGTGGGTAATTCCAGCAGCTCCTGATCAGGATCAATACCTTTCATAATTATGCTTCTCATTCTACCCTGTGGATATATTGTTGCCTGGGAAATGAGTACAGGACAGTAATTTCCTTTATTCGCCTGACCCATGAATAAGCTGGGTATATCACGGTGGCTGTCTTCAAGCGTGAAGGGATCATGCGGATCGTATTCAGTATGCCAGTATTGACCTCCACCTATTTCCCACTCCTTCATGTCATGCATTGCCTGCCTGTTCCATCCTTCAAGAAAACCATGTATCAGAAGGATAAGGATAAAAGTAATTGAAAGTACAATGACACTTAACCATGTTCTCAAACCTGCCCCGAGTAAATTTCTTATTGCCAGTTTAATTGCGATCATAATAATTCCTCTCTTGCTCTATTTACTTGTGGTTATATCACCTGCAACAGTACCATCATCAAGAGTTATTTTCCTTCTGAGATACTGTATTACCTTTTCATCATGAGTTGCGAACAGGAATGTTGTTTGCAGTTCCCTGTTAAGTTTTTCCATGGTCTGCAAAATATTGTGCGAATGTTCAGCATCAAGGTTAGCCGTCGGTTCATCTGCCAGTACAAGATCGGGTCTTTTTACCATTGCCCTGGCAATCGCAACACGTTGGCATTCACCTCCTGATAGCTGTGCAGGTTTTGACTTTACTTTGTCAGTAAGCCCTACCCATTCAAGAGCATCCATAACAGCTTTGTCTCTTTCGTTTTTTGACATTTTAAGAAGCAAAAGGGGGAATTCAATATTCTCAAATACCGTATAAACCGGCAAAAGGTTGAAAGTCTGGAATATAAATCCCATATGCTTTCTCCTTATCATAGCGGCTTCCTTCACAGACAGATCGTTTGCATTATGCCCCAAAACATCTGCATTACCTGATGTAGGGTTATCCAGCAAGCCTATTATATTCAAGAGGGTTGTCTTTCCAGATCCGGAGGGACCTACCACTCCACAAAACTCCCCTTTTATGAATGCAAGATTGATGTTATGTAAAGCAGTAAAATTGTTATTACCCATAGGGAACTGCTTAACAAGACCGGAGATGTTAATGATTTTAGAATTGTCCATTATATTTTGGATTTAGTATTTCGAATAGTCCTTCTTTGTGAAAACTCTGAAATAATAATCACTGCGACAAACTCCGGAGTCCCTGTTATTCATTTAGTATTAATTAATTTTTTTCGTAACAGACATTTTGCGACTCGGGTTAAAATCAAAAATAGTGAATTTAATAACATAAATAAATGCCAAAGTATTTTTACTGAACCTCTTAAACGTCATTTTTAAACTTTTGTTTATTTAAATTTATAATTTCACTACGTGGTAGTATTCCATAAAAAAAGAAATTCAAAAGTTCAAGTATCATTTCTTGAGCATTGGAATATAATTTGATGAGCTCAGGGTATCCACTCATCTTTACCATGTGGTCAAGAAAGAAGTTAATAAATTCAGGCTTGATATCTTTTCTTATCTCTCCCTTTTCCTGTGCAATAATAAAATCATTTATTATTATACCCATTATTTTTTCAATCTTCCCGTTTAGATAACTAATTAATTCTGTTTCCCCGGAATTAATATAATCATTTAAGAACTCATGGCTCATGTCGTTTGTTGCATCAAGCTTAATTTTATACAGATCTGCTACTTTGTCCTTGTATTCCCTGTCAGATGACATTATTTCCCTGTATCTATTTATGTTTTCATCATAAATACTATCCATTATATCCATTGCAAGATCATATTTATTTGAGAAATGTTTGTAAAATGTCATCTTGCTGACACCCGACCTGTTGCAGATCTCTTCAACTGTTACCCTCTTTATTCCATATTTCCAGAATAAATCCTTTCCCGTTGTTAATATTTGCTGCTTTTTCTTATTCATGTAGATATAAAATATGAATACAGTATAAATATATGAATATAGTACAAATATATAAAAAAGTATAGTATATTAATTTGCTTTTCGGAGTGGACTCAACAGTTCAACGATTCAACAGCAAGGCAGAATGCGGATGTCAAAAAGGAAAGAATACTACAAGATTAAGGCAATATATCAATCCATCAATACAATTTACTATTTTTGTGCACAGAAAATTTTTAGAAATGAGAAAGAGTAAATTACTATATCGCTTAATGATTGTGCTTTCATTATTTATGATTGCTGTTGTTATAGTTGTATGGAAGTTATTTTTTTCACCGGTTAAAATTGCTGAAGAGGGGATCGATATATACATTGGCAGGAATGCAGTATATGAAGATGTTAAAGATTCATTACGGTTCAAGGGAATACTTGTGAATGAAACAGCCTTTGATTTGCTTGCAAGAAGGAAGAGGTATATTTCAAACATAAAGCCGGGAAGGTATGTAATAAATGAACAAATGAGTAATAATGATATAGTCAATTTATTAAGATCAGGTAATCAGACACCTGTCAGGATAACATTTAACAATATACGCACACTTGACGAATTATCTGCAAGTTTAGGTAATCAGATAGCTATTGATTCGCTTGAAATATATAAGGCACTTACAGATGAATCAATTTACGGTGATAAGGGGTTTAAAAGAGAAACAATAATTGCAGCTTTCATCCCTGATACTTATGAAGTTTACTGGACGATCAGGGCAGATGAACTTATAGGCCGCATGATCAGGCAGTTCAGGTCTTTCTGGAACAGTAAACGACTTGGAATGGCCGGTGAATTAGGTCTTACACCCGTTGAAGTAAGTATACTTGCTTCAATTGTTGATGATGAAGTACTTAAGGAGGATGAGAAATCAAAAATTGCCGGGGTATATATGAACCGTCTGAAAAGGAATATGCCAATGCAGGCATGTCCGACTATAAAATTTGCGTTAAATGATTTTACTATCAGGCGAGTTCTGAATGAGCACCTTGAAATTGAGTCACCATATAACACTTATAAGCACACGGGCTTACCTCCCGGGCCTGTACGTTGTGCCTCGAAATCAGGTATTAATGCGGTACTTAATGCTGAAAATCATAATTACCTTTATTTCGTGGCACGTCATGATTTTTCAGGATACCATCATTTCTCAACCAATCTGAGGGATCATATTAATTATGCAAATAAATACCATCTTGAGCTGAACCGTATGGATATTTACAGATAAATCAAATTACATTCACTTCTCTTTCCAGTTTAATACCGAACATATTCTGGACCGATTGAATTATCTTTTTGCTTAAGTCCAGTATTTCACTTCCACTCGCATTGCCCATGTTCACAAGTACCAGGGCATGCTTATGGTGCACAGCTGCCTGACCCAGCTTTTTTCCTTTCCATCCTGTATTTTCTATAAGCCATGCTGCAGGTACTTTGTATATTCCATCTGCAATTTCCCAGTAGGGCATGCTGTCATATTCTGATTTTAGCCTTTTATATTCTTTAGTACTGATTAGAGGATTCTTAAAGAAGCTTCCGGCATTACCGGTGACAGAAGGATCTGGTAACTTTTCGCTTCTGATACTTATGACTGCCTCCCTGATAGTGGATAGTGAAGGTTCGCCTCTTTCCATAACTCTCCTTTCCAGGTTTCCATAAGAAAAGTCATAAGTGGAGGGTGATCTTTTCAGGTTGAATTCAACTTTTGTGATCAGATATTTACCTTTCAGTTCATTTTTAAAGATGCTATTCCTGTATCCAAACAAGCATTCTTTCTTTGAGAAGATCTCTTTCGCACCTGTTTCAATCGATACAGCATGAACCCTGTTAATATATTCTGATACTTCTACCCCATATGCACCAATATTTTGCATAGGTGCTGCTCCGACACTTCCGGGTATGTATGAAAGATTTTCAAGTCCTCCAAAGTCATTTTTAACTGTCCATTCCACAAGTTTATCCCATTCCAGACCTGCTTGTGCTGATATAATAGCGGAGTCATAAAGTACTTCCTCTATCGCAATATTATTAAAAAGTGGTTGGATAACAGTACCATCAAAGTCTTTTGTAAATAATATATTACTACCTCCACCCAGTACCAGGCAATTGCCGGGAGAAAGTTGTTCTTTCACCATAATATCTGCAGCTGCTTCTTCCGTGACAGGGCATATATATCTTTCCGCCCTGGCATCTATGCCAAAAGTATTCAGTTCTTTAAGAGGATAATTATACCTGAACATCATTTAAAGCTTAATTACGAGCATTAATTTCTGATATAATTGTTTTCCCTGAACCAGCCAAGTGCTTTACTTATTGCAATCCTGATATCAGATTGAGGAAAATCAAGCTCTTTTACAGCTTTTTGAGCACTGTAAAAATTCCTGACTGTCAATATTCGTGCATTATTATAATTAAGCAGCACCGGCTTGCCGGTGTATGTTGCTAGTGATCCAAGCAATCCTGTTCCCCGGACCAACCATGACGGGATTATTATTTTTATACGTTTAAATCCTGTTATCTCATCAACAATGTCATAAAACTCCTTATAGCTCAGATTCGAGTTTGTAAGCAGGTATTTTTGCCCTGGTCTGCCTTTTTTCAGGGCATTACATGCAGCTACTGCAACATCTTCTACCGGGACAATGTTTCTTCCCCCGTGTGTTATAAAAACAATTTTATCCCTGTAACCAATCAACAGGAGCTTTCCCGAGCTTGGTTTAGAGTCATACGGTCCGATCATAAAAGATGGGTTAAGTATTACTGCTTGCAGCCCGTATTCATTTATCGCATTTATCACCTTTTGTTCTGCCCTGGACTTACTTACTGCATAAAATGAATCAGTGTAAGGTTTCATTGCCGGCAGATCTTCTGTCCCAGGCTTCTCTATATTACCGTATCCTATTGAGTTAGTGCTACTTATATATATAAGTCTGGATATATTATTTTTCAGGGTAGCTTTTACAACATTATCTGTGCCATTAACATTTACTTCCAGGTAGTTCTTCAAACGGGGTAATGTCTGATCTGTAATTGCAGCAGTGTGTATAATATAATTACAGCCTTCAGATGCTTTAATAACATCGTCAGGAGATGTAATATTGCCATAGAAATATTCAGGTTTACAACCTTTGAGAGACAGGTGATTAGCATTTGATCTAACCAATGCTCTGGCATGTATGCCTCTGTTTAAAAGCTCCCTTACTATATTTGACCCCAGAAGGCCATTAGCTCCTGTTACAAGTACCTTCATATAAACTGCTGGTATATTAGAATAATGTTTTAAGTATAGTTAGATATTAAAAATTAATCCCGAAGATCGTAAATTTTACTTCATATATAAAGTTTCATAGACAAGAATTGATGCCAGCAGGTCAAAAAGAGCCGTACCTACAGATTTAAATACTTCAGTTGAGAAGGTTTCTTTTTTGTTTTTCATTAATTGACCTGCGATAAGAAAATCTGATTCATAAAGAAAACCTTTTCTCAGGGGATATATCAGATCTCCGCTTTCTTCAAGCCCATGCATTGAATCCACGTATATTTTATCTGCCAGTTTGTATAAAGTATCGGGAAACTCCCTCATATTTTTTTTATATGATCCAATACCGATTATTGTCCTGTCCTTCAGTAGCTGTGCATCATCCGGTAATACAGGGACTCCGGAGTTTGTCGCAGTGATTATTATTTCAGAGTTTTCACAAAGATGGTGACTGTTCTTAGCAATAATTATTTCAATATCAGGGTATTCTTTAATGAAACGTTCAGTAAAAGCTGAGTAAGCGTTCGTATTCCTGTCATAGATTATCAATCTTTGAATATTACGTTCTGAGCAGGCAAAAAGTGCCTGATGCAAACCCTGGGTTCCAAGACCGATAATACCCAGATTAGATGAATCAACAGGTGACAGATGTCTTACAGCAAAGCTTCCAACAGCAGCAGTCCTCATTGCTGTTATAGCAGGAGCATCTAATATTGCCAGTGCTTCCCCTGTCTCACGCTTATTAAGAATAACCAGACCCTGTAAGGGTTCTTTGCCTTTTTTAATATTTCCTTGGAAAAGGGTGATCAGTTTTGTAGAGAAATAATTTTCAGTAATACAGGGCATCAGTAATAGGGTGTTATCATCAAAATCGACATGCGTCCTTAATGGCATTATATAATCTTTACCTGGCTCAAGCTTGAAAGATTTTTCTATCATATCAACCCACCCGGTGTATGAAACAGCAGAATGTATCTCTTTATATTGAATATGAATCATATTACGTAATATTTCAATTAATTGTATTTCAATAATAATATATAATACAAAATATTTAGCAAATATACTATATTGTCTCCACGCATATCATTTTTCATGATCCATATTGGGAGTAGTAATGTATATTTCCGATCAATTTTTAATTTTCTTTGTTTATAAAGTATGAGAATAATTTAATTAAGCCATAAAAACAGAAACTGTATTATGTTGAACAGGATAGTTAAAAATTTGACAAAAGGGAAGAAACCATATATTATAGGATTTACCATTGCCGGGGGTATAGGTGGATTCTTATACTGGCGAATTGTAGGGTGTACAACAGGAAGCTGCCCGATAAAATCAGTATGGTATTTTAGTACTCTTTACGGACTGATACTTGGATATCTTGCCGGCGATCTGGTATCAGGATTTTTCCATAAAAAAAAGAAAGCAGAATCATCGTATAAATAATATGCTGGTTTTTACCTCAGGTTTTTGTATTTTGCAGATATATAAAAATCATATTTCTGAGCAATAACAAAAACTTTATATAGCATATGAAAACCAACAGAAGAAATTTTCTTAAAACTGCCGCTTTTGCAGGAGCAGGGGCAATTTCAGCAGGAAGTATTAATTCATGTAAAACTTCGATGAATGAAACTGAACTTCATCATATCAAAGAAATGGTGGATAAGGAGCATTCCCAGGGATTTAATATGTGCGGATATTCTGCACCTCCATTAGATCTTGTACGGGTTGGTTTTATAGGCCTTGGAAGCCGTGGTTCGGGTGCAGTAAGGAGAATGATGAATATTGATGGAACAGAGATTAAGGCCTTATGTGATAAAAGACCTGCAGCGGTAGATAATTCAAGTGATGATGTGCTTATGTTTGGATTTGATAAGCCTGAGTTATACAGTGGTGATGAGAAT
>DOZA01000147.1 GCA_003518245.1 Bacteroidales bacterium
TGAGCTCGAGTTTAATATATTACCAACAACGAAACTCGATATTTATGGTATGGCATCATTAGGAAACTGGAAATATAACAGTGATTTTGAAGCTTCTGTCACTGATATTGACCTTAACGAGCCTGCAGCAGATGAGTTTACTCTATATGTTAATGGATTGAAGGTTGGTGATGCTGCACAGACTACTTTCAGCCTGGGTGCCGGCTACAGGATATTTAAAGGACTGAGATTATTTGCTGACTATTATCATGCAGCTAACCTGTATGCACGCTATGATATAAATGACAGCCAGTTCCTCTCACCGGGTGGTGAAGTAAAAAAGCTTCCGTCATATGGTCTGGTAGATGCCGGAGCATCATGGAACTTTAATATGGCAGGAATGGATATGAGACTGCAATTCAACATGAATAATGTTCTTAATACATTATATATTGCAGAGCTTACAACAAACAGGCCTGAACTTTATGATAATATAGGTTTCTTCGGCTTTGGTAGAACATGGAATATTTCTCTTAAAGCCAACTTCTAAAACCGGAATATTATACATTAATATTAGCAAAAAAGACCTCCCGGGAAGGAGGTCTTTTTTTTTTGTTTTCTAATTGTAAGTATACTGAGTGCTAATTCTTTAACAGTAAAAAAGACATCTGGAAAGATTCGTTTTTTGAGTAAATAACAGTTAGTCAATCATATAAGTATCGGCGTTAATAACTAGACCTGATTGTTAATAATTATGGCTTGTTTCTACATAAGGCCTTTCTTAATTTAGCAAAACCTGCTAGACTTACTGATCATAACTCAAACTAGCTAATTATCAAGTAAAATGCCAAAATTGATCTGTCAATGGGAGAACTTTTTGTCGATAAATCTGCGCTAACCTCTCAAAAAAACACAGGGGAAATGGTGAATGAATTATCTCTTGAAACAAAAAAAACAAAGACTGGTTCAGAAAAAATTGCTGAAAAGAAATCAGGTAAAGAGGTAATATCAGAGGGGAAAAACATTAAAACATACAGTTATGATGAGGTTATAATTGCGTCACTCGGGTATTTTAAAGGCGATGACCTTGCTGCAAGGGTGTGGGCCAATAAATATGCTCTTAAGGATTCATTCGGCACTTTATACGAAAAGACCCCTGATGATATGCATCGCAGGCTGGCAAAAGAAATATTCAGGATTGAAAAGAAATACCCGGAACCACTAAGCGAAGAGACACTTTATTCTGCAATAAAGGATTTCAAATATATAATTCCACAGGGTGGGCCAATGACAGGAATTGGAAATAATTTCCAGGTAGCATCTCTCTCCAACTGTTTTGTTATTGGTAATGATGGTGAATCTGATTCTTATGGAGGGATATTAAAAATAGACCAGGAACAGGTACAGCTGATGAAACGCAGGGGGGGAGTGGGACACGATCTCTCCCATATACGCCCAGAGGGATCACCTGTGCTTAACAGCGCTCTTACTTCAACAGGTGTCGTTCCTTTCATGGAAAGATATTCTAATTCAACACGCGAGGTTGCACAGGACGGCAGAAGGGGTGCCCTCATGCTCTCAATCTCAATTAAACATCCTGACTCAGAAAAGTTTATTGATGCCAAGCTGGAGGCAGGTAAGGTTACCGGGGCAAATGTGTCGGTTAAAGTAACCAATGAGTTTATGAAGGCGGTAAAAGATGACCGCCCTTTTATTCAGCAATATCCTATCAATTCAAATAAGCCAAAATTTGTTAAAGAAATAAATGCCAGGGAGCTATGGAACAAAATAGTCCATAACGCATGGGCATCTGCCGAACCAGGAATACTATTCTGGGATACCATAGAGAAAGAAAGTGTTCCTGACTGCTATGCGGACCTCGGGTATAAAACTGCTTCAACAAACCCCTGTGGTGAAATACCCCTCTGCCCTTATGATAGCTGCAGGCTGCTTGCCCTGAATCTGTATAGCTATGTTGATAACCCATTTACTGATAAGGCAAAATTCGATTTCGAACTGTTTACCAAACATGTACACCTGGCCCAGAGAATAATGGATGATATCATTGATCTCGAGCTGGAAAAGATTGAGTTGATACTGGATAAAATAAAAAAGGATCCTGAATCAGGTGAGATTAAAGCTGTTGAAAGAATGCTATGGGAGAATATTCATCATAAAACAAGGGAAGGAAGACGCACCGGGATAGGTATTACTGCTGAAGGAGATATGCTGGCGGCCCTTGGCCATCAATATGGCAGCGAAACAGCAATAGATTTCTCATCAGAGATACATAAAACACTCGCTGTTGAAACATACAGGTCATCAACAATGCTGGCTAAAGAAAGAGGGGCATTTGAAATATATAACCCTGAAAGAGAAAAAAATAATCCTTTTATACAGAGATTGAAAAAGATAGATAAAAACCTCTATTATCATATGAAGGAGTATGGCCGCAGGAATATTGCCCTTCTGACAATTGCCCCCACAGGGTCAACAAGCATTATGACCCAGACAACATCAGGAATAGAGCCTGTCTTTATGCCGGTCTATAAGAGAAGAAGAAAGGTTAATCCTAACGATAAAGATGTGAAGGTAACCTTTAATGATGAAGTGGGCGATTCATGGGAAGAGTATAATGTATTCCATCATAAATTCGTAGAGTGGTTGAAAATAAATAACTATGATCCTGATGATGTAAAGAGAATGGATGATGATGACGTTGATGAAATAATAAAAAAATCACCTTACTATAAAGCAACAGCAAACGATGTCGACTGGATAGCCAAGGTAAAGATGCAGGGGCAGATACAGAAATGGGTCGATCATTCAATTAGTGTTACAATAAACTTACCTGAGAATGTAAAAGAAGACCTGGTGAGTGAGCTTTATATGACAGCATGGGAATCAGGATGTAAAGGAGCAACAGTATATCGCGACGGGTCACGCAGCGGGGTACTCATATCCGGGAAAAAAGAGAAGGTGGAAGGTATAAAGAAAAGGCCCAGAATACTGGATGCCGATATTATAAGATTTAATAATAATGACGAGAAATGGATAGCCTTTGTCGGGCTGAAAGAAGGTGTCCCATATGAAATATTTACAGGATTGACCGATAATGAGATTTTTCCTATACCCGATTCAATAAGGAAAGGGAAAATAGTGAAGACAAAGGATGAAAATGGTAAGAACAGGTATGATTTTCAATATACCGATAAATATGGATATAAAAATACTCTGGGTGGACTCTCCCATATGTTCAAGCCTGAATTCTGGAACTATGCAAAACTTATTTCAGGCGTGTTGCGGCATGGTATGCCCATACCCAGTGTTGTCAACCTGGTACGATCATTAAGACTCGACAGTGCCTCAATCAACAGCTGGAAGAACGGTGTTGAAAGAGCTCTGAAGAAATATATACCGGATGGTACAAAGGCAAAAGGCAAATGCGAGGAATGCGGATCAAGCAACCTTGTTTACCAGGAAGGATGCCTTCTTTGCCGGGACTGTGGCTCTTCTAAATGTGGTGATTAATATATTTGTATGGAGAAATAGCAACCCCTGATGATTAATGTCAGGGGTTGTTTTTTTATTGTCACTCTGAGCGAAGCGAAGAGTCTCGGATGTATTTAATGTTTCTTTAAATGGAGATCCTTAACTGCGTTCAGGATGACAGCATTAAATGACTTTCAACTCTCTTCCTACCTTTTCAAAAGCATTTATAGCCTTATCAAGCTGGTCCTGATCATGGGCGGCAGAGAGCTGGACACGTATACGTGCCTGTCCGTCAGGTACTACAGGGTAATAAAAACCGATTACATATATACCTTCCTTTAGCAGCTTTGATGCAAATTCCTGTGAAAGCTTGGCATCATACAGCATGACGGCACATATTGCCGACTGGCTCGGTTTAATATCAAAACCAAGCTTTGACATTTTGTCCACAAAATATTCAGTATTGGAATGAAGCTTGTCCTGCAAAACATTTGTTTCGGTCATCATATCAACCATCCTGATTCCTGCAGCCGCAACCAGTGGTGGTATTGAATTTGAGAACAGGTAAGGCCTCGATCTCTGGCGCAGCATATCGATTATTTCTTTCTTACCAGTGGTAAAGCCCCCGATAGCTCCTCCAAAAGCCTTCCCCAGTGTGCCTGTTATTATTTCGACCTTGCCCCTGAGATCATATAGCTCAGTTACACCCCTTCCTGTTTTACCAACAACACCTGCTGAATGTGACTCATCAACCATTATCATGGCATTATATTTCTCTGCCAGTTTCACTATCCTGTCAAGAGGGGCTACATTTCCATCCATGGAAAAGACCCCGTCGGTGACGATAAGCCTGAAACGTTGTTCCTGTGCCTCAATAAGCTTTTTTTCAAGGTCATCAGTATTGGTATTTTCAAACCTGTAACGCCGGGCCTTGCATAAACGTACACCGTCAATAATAGATGCATGGTTAAGAGTGTCAGAAATAATTGCATCTTCACTTGTAAGCAAGGGTTCAAACAAGCCACCATTGGCGTCAAAGCAGGCAGCATATAGTATAGTATCTTCGGTTCCAAAGAAATCAGCTAATTTTTTCTCCAGTTCTTTATGAAGATCGGTGGTCCCGCATATGAATCGTACCGATGACATTCCATAACCGTGAGTGTCCATAGCTTCTTTGGCCGCTTTTATTAATTCGGGATTGTTGGATAATCCAAGATAATTATTTGCACAGAAATTGAGAACTTCTTCTCCGGTGTCGACATTGATCGTCGCTCCCTGGGGAGTTATAATAATTCTTTCTTCTTTATATAAACCTTTGTCCCTTATATCATTAAGGCTCTTTAATAAATGATCCTGAAAATCTTTATACATTTTGTCTTATATTTTTGATTTGTATTTCTCTAGTAGTATAAAGCGTCAAATATACAAAATGATTATTAATCTGAAATGATTATTAATAACTCATATTAAATTTCATAATGATCTCAAAGCAAACAACAAAATGCTTTATATTTGGGGCATTAAAATCTCTAACCATAAAATATTTTATTATGAAAAATATATTAGTTACGGGCTCAGTAGGGCAAATTGGATCGGAGCTTACCCTTGAATTAAGAAAAAGATATGGAAATGAAAATGTTGTTGCAGGGATCCGCAAGACACAACCCTCTGGAGAATTAAAGGAATCAGGCCCCTATGTGGTTGTTGATGCAACCGATATAAAGAATGTATCTGAAGTTGTAAAGGAATACAAAATTGATACCATATACCATCTGGCTGCAATACTATCTGCTGTTGCTGAAAACAACCCGCAGGCAGGCTGGAATGTTGGTGTAAATGCGTTATATAACGTACTGGAGGTGGCGCGGGAATTTAACTGTTCTGTATTTTTCCCGAGCTCAATTGGTGCATTCGGGCCGAGTACACCACTTGATAATACTCCACAGGACACTATCCAGAGACCTACTACAATGTATGGTGTTACAAAAGTAACCGGCGAATTGTTGTGTGACTATTATTTCAAGAGGTTTGGAGTGGATACAAGAGGTGTTCGTTACCCGGGTATTATTTCAAATGTAACATTACCTGGTGGGGGAACAACCGATTATGCTGTTGAGATATACTATGAAGCTATTAAGAATAAAAAATTCGTTTGCCCGCTGGCAAAGGGTACTTTCCTTGACATGATGTATATGCCCGATTCAATAAGAGCAGCTATTGACCTGATGGAAGCAGATCCTTCCAAACTGAAACATCGCAATGCTTTTAATATTACAGCAATGAGTTTCGACCCGGAAATAGTGGCAGATGAGATAAAGAAACATATACCTGACTTTGTAATGGAATATGATGTTGAACCCGTGAAACAGGCTATTGCAGAAACATGGCCTAATAAAATGGATGACTCTGCCGCAAGGGAAGAATGGGGATGGAAACCTAAGTTTGATCTTGAAGCAATGACAATTGATATGCTGAAAGCTATTGGCGACAGGTATAAGGGAAATTCTTGGTGAATTAAAAATTCAGAAAAATATTGGGCTGCCTTCATGATCATGAGGCAGCCCATTCTTTTTTGAGGGCAGGGTCATGATTTTTAATTTCTGATTTGAGCTATCTCTTATTACCTTTGCGATGAATTAATTTAAGCTGATTTTAAATATGGTAAGAGTAAGATTCGCTCCCAGTCCAACGGGACCTTTACATATGGGTGGAGTGCGCACAGCCCTGTATAACTATCTTTTTGCAAGACAGAAGAACGGAACTTTTATTCTCAGGATTGAGGATACCGACAGGTCAAGGTTTGTGGAAGGAGCCGAGGAATATATAATGGAATCACTTGACTGGTGCGGCATAAAGGTTGATGAGGGTGTTCGCGAAGGTGGTAAGTCAGGACCGTACAGGCAGAGCGAGAGAAAAGAACTTTATGGGAAATATGCAGAAGAACTGCTCAAAAAGGGATCGGCTTATATAGCTTTTGATACACCTGATGAACTGGAAGAATTGCGCAGGAGCTATGAGAAAAAAGGGAATACCTTTATGTATAATGCCAGGATAAGAGACAGACTTAATAACTCACTAAGCCTGCAAAAACATGAAGTGCAGGAGATGATAGGGGAGGGCGTTCCCTATGTGATAAGGTTTAAGATGCCTCATAATGAAGATATAGAGATGGATGATATGATCAGGGGGCATATAATGGTCAATTCATCTACCCTGGATGATAAGATACTTTTCAAATCGGATGGCATGCCTACTTATCACCTTGCCAACGTGGTTGATGACCACCTGATGGAAATATCACATGTAATAAGAGGAGTAGAATGGCTGCCTTCATTACCGCTTCACTATATGCTATACCATGCTTTTGGCTGGGATAAACCTTCATTTGCACATTTACCTTTATTGCTGAAACCAACAGGTAATGGCAAACTGAGCAAACGCGATGGCGATAAACTGGGATTCCCGGTATTCCCACTTTACTGGCCTCATGGCGATAAGGCCAGGGGATACAGGGAAGATGGATACCTGCCAGGGGCATTCGTGAATATGCTGGCACTACTGGGATGGAACCCGGGTACGGAAAAAGAAATATTCTCGATGGATGAACTGATAAAGGAATTCAGTATCGAAAGAGTGGGAAAATCAGGAGCACGATTCGATGCCGGGAAAGCAAAATGGTTCAACCACCAGTATATGCAGTTACAGAATCTGGATGATGTAAGCACTGAATATATTCATTTAGTGAAAGGCAAGGGATATGATATTAGCATGGATAAGAGCAGGAGACTGGTTGATATGGTAAGGGAAAGAGTAAGCTTTGTACATGAATTATGGGAACAGACTGATTTTTTCTTTGAAGCTCCCTCATCATATGATGAAAAAGCTGTAAAAAAGAGATGGAAAGAGAACAGTCCTGCCCTGATGGAAGAATTAAGATCGGTGCTTGAAGGATTAGACAGCTTTGGTTCGGAAGAAACTGAGAAGGAGGTAAAGGAATGGATCAACAAGAATGAATATGGGATGGGTGCTGTGATGAATGCTTTCAGGTTGCTTATAGTGGGTGAAATGCGCGGGCCTCATCTTTTTGATATTATAACCTTCATAGGCAAGGAGGAGACATTGCGAAGAATAGACAGGGGCCTGGAAATGTTGACCTGATGACCGAAAAAACCTCCCGATACACTCATCTATATTTTCTGAACAGTAAATAAGCCGGTATGCCTGCAGCAACAGTGAGCAGGGCTATTGAAGATTCCACAGGCCTTTCCATGAATGACAATACGAGGATAGTAATGCCCGCTGACATGTAGATAAGCTGGGGTACCGGGAATCCTGGTATACGAGTATGGATTGTCTTATTACTTCTTATCTTAAATGAACCGGCGATAGTCAGTAGGGGAAAAATACCGAGGGAGAAGCCCATATAGGTGAGGATCTGGTCAAAGGTGCCGGTTAGTATGAATATTATTGCTATAAGTGACTGAAGATAAATGGTATAAGTAGGTACGTTATGTTTGGGATGTATTTGTGATAGTGATTTGAAAAACAAACCGTCACGGGCCATCGAGAAATATACCCTGGGACCGATAATAATATAAGCACTCAGGGAGGAGAAAAGTGCAAATGAGATGAGCAATGAGAACAACGTTTCAGCTCCCGGACCAAATAATTTACCCATTGCCAGGCCACCGATTGAGATAACCCCTTTCATCTCCTCTGGAGGAACAGCATAAACAAAAACCGTGTTAAGTAAGAGGTAAAGGATGATCACAATACCTGTACCGATCAGAAGGGAGCCGGGGAGGTTGATTTTGGGCTTTTCTATTTCTGACCCTATGTATGTTGATGCATTCCACCCGCTGTATGCAAACATTATCCACATTAGTGAAAGACCTATTGTTTTCCAGCTTGATATACCACCGCCGAGAGTAGTTACTGCCTTGAAATTTTCATAATTGCCCTTACCAAATGCAAGCCCTGCAATTATAAGCCCGACAAGCAGCAATACTTTAAGCAAGGTGAGAATGTTCTGCACTTTTGAACCGAATTTAATACCCCTGGAATGAATGAGAGTAAAGATGAGAACAATTATTACTGCAAACAGCTTTGTGATATCACTCATACCCATAAAGGTATTTTCGGATATCCAAACGGACATTTCAGGGAATGCTCTTATGAAGTACTCGCTGAAGCCCAGTGCTGATGCAGCGATAGGGGCAGAAAACCCCACTATGAATGATACCCAACCGCTGAGAAAGCCGAGAGAAGGGTGGTAGATTCTTGACAGGAACATATATTCACCGCCTGCTTCAGGCAGGTTGGCTCCCAGTTCACCGTATGAAAGGGCCCCGCAGATGGCTATTATTCCCCCTACAGCCCAGAGAATGATAAGCAGGGCAGGTGAGCACAGGTCAGCCATCAGCAGTCCGGAGGTGGTAAAGATACCTGCCCCTATAATATTGGCAATGACAATATTAGTTGCGGGGAAAAGACCAAGTGTTCTTTTCAGACCGTTATGTGACATAGGCAGGATTATCTATTTTGATTTCTTATAACTTATTGAAACACCGCTACCGGATGAATTAATGCTTGTTTCATAATTATCCAATCCTTGTACGTAATCCAGGAACACATTTTGACCCCTGCTGTATCTTGATCGTCTCTCTGTAACATTATGTGCCGTAAAGCATCCTCCAACCACCAGTTTGGGATCGACATAATTTTCCAGGGCTTCTTTATGTCTTCTTTTGTCTATTTCAATGGTTATGAGTTTACCTCCTGTTTTACTGAGCGCCCAGGCTATCCATATACCTGAATGACCCGTTGAAGTACCTATCTCAAGAGCCCTGGTATAGCCGTTATCTAATATAATATTATATAAAAGCTGACCATCAATGGCCGGAACGTTCATGTCCCGCCAGCGGTACCTGTTGTCATCCAGGAATTTTCTAACCTGCTTGTCTAGTTCGGTATTTTCTTTAAGATCCTGGGAGGATGAGCCTGGTGAGGCTAGTAAGAATATAGCCACTATTAGCATATATGCCGCAAGATGTTTATTTCTGTTCATGTCTCTTTTGTTTTTTATTTGACAAAAAACGAGAGGTTTTTATTCAATATTACATCCTTGTAGAGACGTTGCATACAACGTCTCTACAACGTACCTTAATAATATATCCTGAATTCTTTATACCTGGCAGGAGGAAAAGGATCAACAATAACAGATTCAACATAACTTAATCCCGGTCCTTTTCTGCACCATTCAACAAAGGTATCAAGTTGATCCTTTGATCCCTCAGCTTCTATCTGAACGCTGCCATCGGGTAAATTCTTGACATAGCCTGTAATACCTGTATCTTGAGCTCTTCTATAAGCGCTGTATCTGAATCCTACGCCCTGTACTCTCCCGGTGACCCTTATCGCATAGCGTAATTTATCGCTCATATATAATAAGTAATGTCTTATTACAAAAATAAGATTTTTTTATAAGTAGAGACCTTGCATTCATCGTCTCTACAACTCGCAAAAAGAATGGCGCGGATCTCCAGATCCGCGCCAGCAAGGGTGATTTGTTGCTTCGCCAGGGCTCGAACCTGGACTCTTCTGATCCAGAGTCAGACGTGTTGCCAGTTACACCACGAAGCAATTTAGAGATTGCAAATTTAAAATACTTATTGCTCAACAGCAAGCATATATATTATTTTTTTGCAACTTTCTCCCAGGTATCCCTCAGGGGTACTGTCCTGTTAAAAATGGGTTTGCCGGGCACTGAGTCTTTATCGACACAGTAATAACCCAGTCGCTGAAACTGAAACTTGTCAAGGGGTTTGACATCGGCAAGTGTTGGTTCAATTTTGCAACCCCTTAATACTTCAAGGGAATCAGGATTAAGAAGTTCCTTAAAATCATGCTCCTTCTGGCCTGCAGGGTCCTCGTGATTGAAAAGCCTGTCATACTGCCTTACCTCTGCTTCAATAGCATGTGTTGCTGATACCCAGTGAAGAGTTCCTTTTACCTTTCTGTTTGACGCCGGTCCGCCACTCTTTGTCTCAGGATCAAATTCGCAATGGATCTCTTCTACCTTGCCCGTTTTTTTATCTTTCCTGTAGCCGGTGCATTTGATGATATAGGCTCCTTTCAACCTTACTTCCCTGTCAGGGCCCAGGCGGAAGAACTTTCGAGGAGGGTCTTCCATGAAATCATTTCTTTCAATATAAAGCTCCCTGCTGAAAGGAACTTTCCTTGTACCCATGGATTCATCCTCAGGGTTATTTATGATCTCCATTTCCTCAACCTTATCATCGGGGTAGTTAGATATGATAAGCTTAACAGGATCAAGCACAGCAAACACACGGGGAGCACGTTTATTCAGATCATCACGTACTGCATGTTCAAGAAGAGCAAAGTCGTTTATTGCTTCAACCTTGGTGTAGCCTATCCTTTTGATAAAATTACGTATTGATTCCATTGTATAACCTCGTCTTCTCAATCCCGAAATAGTAGGCATACGAGGATCATCCCATCCGTTTACCAGCTTTTCTTCAACAAGTTCCTGGAGCTTTCTTTTGCTCATAACGGTATAGGTGAGGTTGAGCCGGTTAAACTCTATCTGTCGGGGACGGTAATCATCGGTTTTCAAGTTATCAACAAGCCAGTCATATAAAGGCCTGTGCACTTCGAACTCGAGTGTGCACAGTGAATGGGTAATACCCTCAAAATAATCACTTTGCCCATGGGCAAAATCGTACATTGGATAAACCATCCATTTGTTTCCTGTGCGGTGATGTGCCCTTTTTATTATCCTGTATATAACAGGATCCCGCATATGCATATTCGTTGATGACATATCAATTTTTGCCCTTAAAACACGGCTGCCTTCATCAAATTCACCTGCGTTCATCCTGGTAAAGAGGTCAAGGTTCTCTTCCATGCTTCGATTCCTGAAGGGGCTCTCCTTACCGGATGCTGTGGGCGTTCCCTTTTGTGCTGCTATCTCTTCCGAACTCTGATCATCAACATAGGCCAAGCCCCTACTGATAAGATCAATGGCAAAATCATACAGCTGACCGAAATAGTCAGATGCATAAAATTCCCGGTCTTCCCAATCAAACCCCAGCCAGTGTATATCCTCCTTTATCGATTCAACAAATTCTGTTTCTTCCTTTATTGGATTGGTGTCGTCAAAACGCAGGTTACACTTACCACCGAACTTTTCGGCTGAACCAAAATCAAGGCATATGGCCTTAGCATGGCCTATATGAAGATATCCATTGGGTTCGGGAGGGAAGCGTGTATGTACACGGCCGTCATTCTTGCCGGCACGTATGTCTTCCTGTATAAACTGCTCAATGAAATTCAGTGAGGTGTCAGAATTTACCTTTTTCTCCCTGTTTGTACTGTCATTCATTATCGATGAGGTTTGAGAATACAAAAATAGGATAAAATATAAGATAAAAGATACACGATACAAATAGAGGGGGTGTATCAAAAGCCAGTATTTAATATTGTCTAATTGATAATGTAATATCTATATTGTTAATCTTATTGTGTTTACCTTTCATCAAATGACTTTTGATACACCTCCTAATCGCCGAACCCCTGAGATAATTAATAACCCAATTCAAGCCCTAAACCCCTAAACAAGAACAATATAAATGTCCTTTAGCAGGCCCTGGGGGCATATGCTACTTTATATAGTCTCTCAAACTGTCAACGTATGCCTCAAACCTCTCCCTTCCCAATGCTGTAATCATGCACAGAGTATGGGGATAATTACCTTTGAATTTTTTTTTGACAGTAATATACCCTGCATCCCTGAGTTTGGTAATCTGTATACTTAAATTGCCCGCAGTAGCCCCGGTTTGTTCTTTAATATATGTAAATTCAGCACTTTCGGTATTCATTAAGATGGATACGATTGCCAGTCGCAACTGTGAATGTAAAAGGGAATCCAGATCACTAAACGTTGCCATTTTTTTCCTCTTTTTTCAGTATATAACCCGGAATGAGATAGCCAGTAAACATTGCCACGGGAACTGTTAGGGGTGATATGTCAGGTCCTGTGAAATGAGATACAAGAGAGAGAGCCCAGAAACATAAGCCTCCGATCATAAGAGCCCTGAATTTTATTATAACCCCTGACAGGAAAGTTGGAAATCCGGCCAGCATCAGGATATAGGTTCCCATATACTGCATTTTACCCCATAACAAAACAACGAGTATTATGGCTGAAACCAGGAAAGACAGCCATGTCCACATATATAACCTGTCAGCATAGGTGTAAACGGTCTGGCGTTTGCCTTTATTAAAACCGTATATTAATGAAACAAAAACACCAGGTACCGTTAACAGCCATACTATCCAGGGCTTATCATAATTTGAAAATTGTCCCCAGAGATATTCAGTAAGACTACAAATCAGAACTAACCAGCCCCAGAATAGGAGGTGGAAACTACCCTGCTTTATATTACACCTTGTTTTTTCTATCATGTCTGTGATGATCTTAATGCTCTCCTCACCCGACATCTTTTTAATATTGTTTTCCATAATAAAAATAAATGTGGTTAATAATTATGTAAATATATTACAAACGTAAAGTAGTTTATAATATAAACCAAATATTTCTGTAATTCTCTAAAAAAAATCATATCAAATAATAATTTTACGGGATAATGACACTAAAAAATCTTCAAGCATGGCCTTAATAGAAATAAAGAATATGGAATTCTATGCTTTTCACGGGCATTTTAAGGAAGAGCAGATTGTTGGGAATAAATTTCTGATTGATCTGACCATAGAAGCGGATCTCAGTAAAGCATCTGAAACAGACCGCCTGGAAGATACGGTTGACTACCAGCAAGCTTTTAGGATTGTTAAGGAGGAGATGGATAAGAAGTCAAATCTGCTAGAAAACATAGGGAAACGTATACTGGATTCAATTTATGCCAAACTGAAAGGGGTAAAAAAAGCAACAGTGCGCATACGTAAGATGAACCCGCCGGTAGGCGGACATATTAACTCGGTAGCTGTTGTTATGAGCAGGTAAAATATTTGTAAAATGGCAGTTTTTTGTGTATCTTATAAGGAGCAATTTTAAATTGACTGCCATGAAAAAACTGCTGTTTGTTTTAGTATTGCTGGGCTCTTTAATAATTGTACGGTCACAGGACAAAGAACTCAGGAATGAACATCCTATCCTTGGAAGTATGCCGGGGTTTACTCTTTATGATTTCGATAAAAGAGATTTTGGTGCCTATAGTTTTTGTGATGTTAATGGTGATGATTATATTGTTGAAGGGCAGATTACATATTACTATTATGAATGTGATGATAGCACTGATCCCAAAAATATCCTCAACCGGTTCGAGGAGATAGGCGATAGCTTAAATGCAAATATTTATGGTGATGGTAAGAACCAGTTATACATGGTTTTACAGGTTGATCACAGGAGGATGTACGTTGACCTCTTTGCCGAGGATTTTTATTATACTCTCAATATTATTGAAAGGGGAGAATTAAAATCAGAGATTAAGGCTGAAGACCTGGTTAAAGATCTTGAACAGATAGGCAAATCAGTTTTATATTTTAATTTCAAACGCAACGAATGTGAGCTGACAAGTGATTGTAAGGAGATAATAGAGATGATAGTCAAAGCCCTTAAAAGTATACCCACGAGAGGTTTGAGCATTGACGCCTATACAGATAACATTGGTCGCCGTGATGACAACCTTGAAGTGTCTAGAAGAAGGGCAGAAAACCTTTATAATGAGCTGGTAAAGCTAGGTATTGATCCTCAAAGAATGGTTTATAACGGGTATGGTGAAGAAAATCCTATTGCCGATAATAATACAGTTATGGGCAGAGCCTTCAATAACCGCATTGAACTTGTAAAAAAATAGGTGATTATTGTTTCTTCTTTGCCTTAAACACTCCGTTGGGCTGAATAAATTTCAGACCTGTTATCTCACTATCCTCCTTTACAAACTGTACGCTGAAGCCATCCAGCACTTTAATATTAAACTTATCATCACCAATAGAGATAAGTTCATATTCAGGCTGGCCCGGAACAAAAACATACAGCTTATCTTCACCTTTTAAATAGACTTTTATGGGCGTTCCGGCGAGGTCATACTCACCGGCATATAATTCCAGTGTTTCTTTATCAAGATCAACAATCTCAGGTGTACGTTTGAAAAATAATGGATCAAGCATAGGCTCCATTTTAATGTTCAATCCTGATATATCACCATTATTGCCAGTTGTGAAGTTAAATTTTAATTGTATTTGTGCTGTAGTGTCAATGCCATTCTCTGATACTTCGAACGGTTCAAAAACGTTATAATGAAAGTGTTTAAGCCAGTATTTATTAAGGGGTAAGATAGCATATAGTGAATCATTGGAAAGGGCCAGCTCGAAAGATCCGTATCCTTCATTTTCATAGCTGCCTGTATATTCCTTAAGGTCATGTGATGGTACTGTACCTGTCTTTCTGACTGTTTCAGGTGATTCCTGCGCTTCTTTTTGTGCTTTCCTGGCATCATCAATTTGTTTTTTCTGTATGGCTGTCCAGTTATCTTTCCTAACACCGAGCATCCTGTCAGATACAATATTGCATACCACACCGGGCACGACAGAAGCATTCTGATTTGCCAGGACAATAATTCCTATACTGTCAGCAGGAAATAGACATGTACTTGCAGAAAAGCCGTCTATATTACCCCCATGCTCAACCCTGTAATGGCCTTTATAGGAGCTGATGAACCAGCCATATCCATAATTTGAAAGGTGCAGGTCGGGCCTGTCTTTATCTGGTAAAGCAGATAAGACGACCTTATGTGAGCTTATTGCCTGGGTAACAAACCCCCCGGGGATTATTTCACGGTCCTGGTATTTACCACCATTTATCCATGTTATTACCCATTTTGACATTTCGTTTACACTGCTGTTAATGCTTCCTGCAGGGCTCATTTTCGCAATGCGGTAATAGTCCATCTTTTCAATTGATGTACTATCCTTAAGCCGATAACCCAGGGCTGCATTTTCACTCTTTTCCAGCTCATCAATTGAAAGGTTTGAACGTGTCATTCCTAACGGCTTAAATATCTTTTCCCTTACATTTTCTTCCCAGCTCCTATCAGTTAATTCTTCAATAATAACCCCTTGTGCAAGGAACATGAAGTTATTATAATACCATTGTTCCCTGACGCCTGTGAATGGTTTCTGGTATGCTACTCTCAGAAGGAGACTTTTCTTTGACTCACCCGGGAAAAAATACCATGAAAAATCATGACGGGGTAAGCCCGTACTATGACTCATAAGATCTTTAATAGTGATCCCGTTATTCATTTCATCAGTTGAAAATTTGAAACCGGGGATATATTCTGAAGGGCTTTTATCAAGAGACAGCTTATCCTCTTTTTCCAGCATCCCTATAAGTGATGTAGTAAATGCCTTGGTGCATGAGCCTATGGCAAAAAGTGTATTTGCGTCAGCAGGTATTTTATTATCATAATCACTGTAGCCAAAGCCTTTTGAGTATAGTATTTTATCTTTCTCCACCACGGCCACGGCAAAGCCAGGTGCTTTGAATGTCTCAAGAACTTCTTCCAGTTCCTTTTCAATTTTCTTTAATCTTTTATCTGTTTTCTGTGCAATGGCAGATGAAGCCACTGCTGATAAGAGTAATAATACAATTAGTTTCTTCATTATGAAAGTGTATTTATTAGTGGCCTAAAATAATAAAGAAATAAATGCTTTTCATACCAGGCGGGTATTTTTAATAAAGATTTTTAAACCTACAGGAAAGGGTATATGTCTTTTATAATGTTGGAGATTCTTTTTCTTCTGAAATATTAAGTGCTTTTGTTTTCAGAATTCTTTTTAAATGCTCTTATACTTTCAGATGCTGCTAGCTGCCCGGTTTCTATCATCTCTTCCGCTTTATAGAAATCGTATGTCCCGCAGGACTTCCTTGACACATTAATAAGGATATCAGGCGAATGTTTTTCCAGTACAAGCTGGGCTATCCTGTTGGTCATTGTGCCTATAGTCTTGTTTATCAGGTTAAAATAACCGAAGCTTTCCTCATCTGAATCAGGCAACAGTTTTTTCAGGTAATTTTGAAACTCTTTTATCTTCGCAAGATATATCCTGTCTCGTTTTTCTGTTTCACTGTCCGGCTCAGTTTTTACGGGCATGGGTATATTTGCGTTTACATTTACCACCACCAGAATATCCCCGGCGGATCTTTTTACATGATCAACCGGTATATTATTCAAAACCCCGCCATCCACAAGTAATTGTCCTTCTCTTTCCACAGGGGTAAAAACTGTTGGGATGGCAATGGATGCCCTTATAGCCTCGTAAACTGAACCACTGGTAAATACTACTTCTTTCTTACTGGCAATATCG
>DOZA01000143.1 GCA_003518245.1 Bacteroidales bacterium
CCTCCCCTGAAAAACACAAATCCCATCTGAAAAATATCTATACTAACTGACACCTCTGGATCCCTTTTTATTTCATTCCATGCCATATTCGTACCTGATGAATAATTAATATCATCAAAAATAATAACAGAATCAGGCGCAATTAGTCCTTTACATGTATAAAAATATCTTATTACAGGTTCTTTCCTGTGATTGCCGTCAATAAAAACCATGGATGGATTGAAACCGGTTTTCCGGATATATTGTAATTGTTCATCAAAATCACCCGTAATAACATTGATATTCCCAAGGTTATACTTAAAAAAATTGTCTCGTGCAATCTCAGCCAGGTTATCACATCCTTCTATACTGATAATATTTGACCGTGGTGCACCCAGCGCTATAAACATTGTACTGATCCCAACAGAGGTTCCAAGCTCAAGTATATTTCTTTCATCATATTGACGGGCAATGTTATACAGAACCCTGGCATACCTGTTACGTATGGATGACCTGGAAGAGATATCTGAAACCTTCCTGAGTGATGAAGAGGTATAGGCAGAACCGGCTCCCAGATCATTAACACTTATGATACTTTTATTACCGGCCAGATCTTTCCTGAGACTTGATATGGTATTCGTTACCTCTGAAGGGATCTTGCTTCGAAATACATTATTTATAAGTTCGAAAACAAAAGGGCTGTGAATACCATGTCCTTTCCTGTGACGGGAAACGATAAAGTATTTTAGTAACCTCACCATCCTTGTATAAATCATAATGTGGAAAAATACTATTGGTGAACATTCCAAAAATAGTTAATTTAGAATTTGGGTTTTATTAATTCCGAATTATTATCAGCAAATAATGACTGATATCCTTGATACTGAAATAAAATTTCTTACAGGCGTAGGCCCCAGGAGGTCAGAATTGCTCAGCAAAGAACTGGGTATAAAAACCTTCAGTGACATGCTGTACTATTTCCCTTATAAATATATTGACAGGACAAAGTTTTACAGGGTCTCTGAACTTACACCTGATATGCCACATGTACAGGTCAGGGGTATTATTGAAGGTTTTCAGACCGAAGGTGGTGGACGGAACAAAAGGCTTACGGCATCATTCAGGGATGACACGGGCTCAATCAAGCTGGTATGGTTTAAAGGCCTTAAATGGATAGTTGATTCGTATAAGATCAATAAGGAATATATCATATTCGGAAAACCGGGATTATTTAATGAGATCATTAATATCGTGCATCCGGAAATTGAAGACCCTGATAAGCTTGAAAAGAGAATAAGCAGTAATTTACAATCTCAGTACAGCACTACCGAGAGATTGAAGAATAATTATATCAGCTCCAAAACCATAAATAAATTACAGGGCAATCTATTCAATCAGCTGAAGACCAGGATAAAAGATACATTGCCCTTATGGTTAAGAACAAAATACAAGCTGATGGAACTGCATGATGCTCTTTTTATCAGTCATTTTGCGAATGAAAACAAAGACCTGGAAAGAGCACTTTTCAGGCTAAAGTTTGAAGAATTATTCTATATACAGTTAAGTCTTCTCAGCCTTAAGATAAACAGGGGAAACAGGTTTAAGGGTCATGTATTCAGTGTCGTTGGGGATAAGTTCAATGATTTCTATTCCAGGAACCTGCCTTTTAAACTTACCGCTGCACAGAAGAGGGTAATGAAAGAAATTCGCAGGGACCTGGGTTCAGGCAAACAGATGAATCGTTTGTTACAGGGCGATGTAGGCAGTGGCAAAACGCTGGTTGCACTTATGAGTATGCTGATAGCTATCGATAATGGTTTTCAGACCTGTATTATGGCTCCGACAGAGATACTTACCATTCAGCATTACAATACCATAACCGGATTCCTACGGGGAATTGATATAGAAGTATGCCTGCTTACAGGATCAACGAAAAAATCTGAGAGAGACTATATTGCTATAGGTCTGCGTGATGGAACAATAAAAATAATTATCGGCACTCATGCTCTTATTGAAGAAACCGTTCAGTTTAAAAACCTCGGTCTTGCAATTATCGATGAGCAGCACCGCTTCGGGGTAGCCCAGAGAGCAAGCATATGGAAGAAAGACAGGAACCCGCCGCATGTACTTGTAATGACTGCCACACCTATACCCAGAACCCTTGCCATGACCCTGTACGGTGATCTTGACGTATCAGTTATCGATGAATTACCACCAGGCAGGAAACCTGTCAGGACACTGCACTTCACAGATTCTGCAAGACTGAAAGTATTTGCTTTTATCAGGGAGCAGATAAAAGCAGGCCAGCAGGTATATATAGTTTATCCACTGATTAAAGAGTCAGAAAAGATGGACTACAAGGACCTTGAGGATGGAGTGGAAGCAATAACAAGAGCTTTTCCCCCTCCCCAATATGTTATTTCTGTTGTGCATGGAAGAATGAAATCAAAAGACAAGGATATATCAATGAAGTTATTCACCTCAGGTCAGGCTAATATACTCATTGCAACAACAGTAATAGAAGTGGGGGTCGATGTGCCTAATGCATCTGTTATGATTATTGAATCATCAGAACGGTTTGGACTGTCACAGTTGCATCAGCTCAGAGGAAGAGTGGGTAGAGGAGCAAAACAATCATACTGCGTGCTGATGAGCGCTGATAAATTGTCAAACGAAGCACGAAAAAGGATTGAGATAATTATTAGTAGTAATGACGGTTTTGAAATTGCCGAAGCCGATCTTCGCCTTAGAGGCCCGGGTGACATAGAAGGAACAAAGCAGAGTGGTATAGGATTTGATCTTAAGATAGCAAACCTGGGTAAAGACGGGCAGATACTGGAATATGTAAGAAAAATTGCTGAAGACATTCTTAATGATGACCCCCTGCTGCAAAAAGAAAACAATATAATCCTTAAAGAACAAATGAAAAAGCTCAGGAAACCTGAATACGACTGGAGCAAAATTAGTTAAATACATGCAATCAAATTACTGAGGTTCAGGAATGCTTATTTAGACTAATTCTATATTATTTACCCTGCTTTAAAAACTGATTTATTACATATTTATTATCATATCATATCTTAAATTTGCCCATTCAAACCATGCGTGGTTCCAGATAATGCAAAACAACAATACTATTGAACATACTGGTATAGTAAAATCAGTAGAAAACAAGCATGTAATTGTAAATATAGTACAACATCCTGCCTGTTCAGGCTGTATTGCATCGGGTATATGCGATTTATCTGACCAGAAGAATAAGGAGATCAAGGCTGTTGGCCTGGAAGGTGTGAGGGCCGGTGACGAAGTATCAGTGATAATGAAACAATCGATGGGATTCAGAGCTCTATTCCTTGGATACCTCCTTCCTTTTCTCATTGTTATGCTGATATTAATAGTGATGACCTCACTATCGTTTTCTGAACCTGTCAGTGGTATTGCTGCTGTATCCTCACTTATTCCCTATTATAGTCTCCTATACATTAAAAGAAATAAGATCGGTAAGAGTTTTTCATTTACAATAAAAAAACAGATTAAATGAGTTCTGTAGTACTAATAACAATAATATCACTAAGCCTTTTAGGTATTATTGCTGCCTTGATATTATATTTTGTAGCACAAAAATTCAAGGTTTACGAAGACCCGCGTATTGATAAGGTTGAAGAAGCTTTACCCGGGGCAAATTGTGGGGGCTGCGGTTTTGCAGGTTGCCGGAATTTTGCTGAAGCCATTGTCAAATCTGAAACTTTTGAAGGACTCAACTGTCCTGTTGGCGGAGCTGAAACGATGGCCAGGGTAGCTAAGATACTTGGAAGAGAAGCCCCCGAGGTTGAACCAAGAGTTGCGGTTGTAAGATGTAACGGAACGCCTGAAAACAGGAAAAGAACATCTTATTATGATGGTGCAACAAATTGTACTATAGTGCATAATTTATATGGCGGCGAAACTGGTTGTCCATATGGCTGTCTCGGGCTTGGTGAATGTGTTGAAGCCTGTGATTTTGATGCCATGTACATGGATAATAAAACAGGACTGCCTGTAGTTATCGATGATAAATGTGTGGCATGTGGCGCTTGTGTAAAAGCATGTCCAAGGAATATTATTGAGTTACGGAAGAAGGCAAAAAAAGACAGGAAGATCTATGTCAGTTGTGTAAACCAGGATAAAGGCGGTCCGGCAAGGAAAGCATGCAAAGTAGCCTGTATAGGATGTGGTAAATGTGAAAAGGTATGTGATTATGATGCTATCACCATTGAGAATAATCTTGCATTCATAGATTCTGATAAATGTAAGCTCTGCAGGAAATGTGTATCAGAATGTCCTACAGGGGCAATACTGGAGCTGAATTTCCCTCCCAGGAAAACTGCTGAAAAGAAAGAGCCTGAAAAAGCTGAAGCATAAATTGAAGTTAAACTTAAATTAATACAAAGTGTTGAAGACATTTCCCAAAGGAGGCGTTCATCCACCTGAAAACAAATTATCTGAGGGTGCACCAATAGATATATTACCGCTACCGGAGCAGGTTGTAATACCAATCAATCAGCATCTGGGAGCTCCTGCTGAGCCTGTCGTTGAAAAGGGCGAATCAATAAAAGCAGGCCAGATAATAGCCAGAAGCAAGGGTTTTGTATCAGCAAATATCCACTCATCAGTATCGGGCAAAGTATTGAAAATAGATAAGATGTCCGACTCATCAGGATATAAGCAAACCTGTATAGTAATAAAAGTTGAGGGTGATGAATGGCTCGAAACCATAGACAGAAGTGGTGAATTAAAAAAAGATATAAGTCTTGCAGGTGAAGATATCATTAAAAAATGTGCTGAAGCGGGTATTGTGGGTATGGGTGGAGCAACATTCCCCTCGCATGTTAAGCTGAGCATACCACCAGGTAAAAAATGTGATGTATTGATAATAAATGGTGTTGAATGTGAGCCTTACCTGACCTCAGACCACCGCCTGATGATTGAAAAACCGGAGGAGCTGCTTACAGGGATATCACTGCTTATGAAAGCATTGGGTGTTGAGAAAGCCATGATAGGTATTGAGAACAATAAGAAGGATGCTATAAATAAACTCCGGGAGTTGGTTCCTGGCTATAAAGGGATAAGTGTTCATGCCCTCAGGGTCAAATATCCGCAGGGTGCAGAAAAACAACTTATAAAAGCACTTATAAACAGGGAAGTACCATCAGGTGGTCTTCCTGTTGACGTTGGTACTATTGTACATAATGTTGGGACCGCCTTTGCCGTTTATGAGGCTATCCAGAAAAATAAACCGCTGGTAGAGCGCGTGGTAACCGTATCAGGTAAAGACATGGGTAAACCCCTGAACCTGCTTACCCGTATAGGAACATCCATCAATAATCTTATTGAATATACGGGTGGATTGGTCGATAGCACTGCCAAGGTGATAAACGGTGGGCCCATGATGGGGAAAGCCCTTAGTTTGATTGATGTTCCTGTTACGAAAGGTACATCCGGGATAATATTACTCAGGGAGGAAGAATCGCGCAGGAAAAAGACCGGTCCATGTATAAGATGTAGTAAATGTGTATCAGTCTGTCCGATGGGACTGGAGCCTTACCTGCTGATGACAGTTATAGAGAAAGAGCTTTTTGAGAGAGCCGAGAAAGAAAGAATAATGGATTGCATGGAATGCGGGTCATGCAGTTTCATATGTCCTGCAAACAGGCCTTTACTGGATTATATCCGCCTTGGCAAAGCCAGTGTCGGCAAAATAATTAGGGAAAGAAAACAAAAGTAAGCACCAAAAGAAATATAGTATAAGTAATGAATAAACTACTTACAGTATCACCATCACCTCATGAGTATAGCAAAGAATCAACAAAAAAGCTCATGTATGGAGTGGTACTAGCACTGGCCCCTGCACTGCTGGCAACAATTTGGTATTTTGGCTGGGCAGCCCTGTTTGTAACGTCTGTTTCAGTTGTATCATGCATAGTGTTTGAATACATTATTCAGAAATTCATTTTAAGAAAGGAACCATCTGTTAGTGATGGTTCTGCAGTAGTAACAGGTTTATTGCTGGCCTTTTGCCTGCCTACCAACCTCCCTGTAGCTATTGTTATACTAGGCGCACTGGTAGCCATAGGTGTTGGAAAAATGACTTTCGGCGGGCTGGGTAATAATCCATTCAACCCTGCCCTGGTTGGAAGGGTTTTCCTGTTTCTCTCCTTCCCTGTACAGATGACTACCTGGCCTGTACCAAAAGGATTTAAAACCAGCTTTACCGATGCTGTTACAGGTGCTACCCCCCTTAGTATACTAAACGAGAATTATGATAAGGTACCTATTGACAATATTATGTCCGACCCTGCTCTCGCAATGCCAGGATATCAGCAGCTGTTTTGGGGAAATACAGGAGGATCACTGGGTGAGATTGCTGCTTTTGCTCTTATTATCGGACTTGCTTATTTGCTTA
>DOZA01000157.1 GCA_003518245.1 Bacteroidales bacterium
TTTCTTAAACCAAGGTAATATGAAGAGAGAGATTCCTGGTATTTTTCAATTATTCTTGTTAATTATTTTTGTTTGTTTTTGTTTCGTTTTAATTATTGTTTCAATACGCAATAAGAAAGAGATTAACTTTAATAACAAAAAGATAGAATTCCTGGAGAGTAAATTGGAATATTCCAGGTATCAGGCATTTGAAATGAATACTATGTTTGAGGGGTTTTATATTGGCTCATTCACAAAGTATATAACTTCAGGAGGAGAGTTAGTTGAAATAGGTGATATTTTGGATGAATTCCCGGTTATTTGCCTGTACTTCTCAGATAATAGTTGTAGTAGTTGCATAGATGAACTTATTGATTATATAAACTCTTCAGACATTCAAACCAGTATCCAGATATAAGCAGATTTTTTATTACAAGTTCAGAAATCTGGATGCTAGTTTATTACCAGCGCAAAGCATATTTATTACGGTTCAATAGGGATGATAATACAATAAATTTATACTGTTCTTTACAAGGTGGCCCAGACCTTATAAGATCAGCTGAATTGATTTCCATAACGAATAATAGAATGTATTGGATAATTCCAGATAGGATATTGTTAAGTCCGAATAGTAGTTTAATTGCAGATTATGGAATCCAGGAATTCATTGAATACAGAAGAAAATTACCTGAAGGGTCTAATCCATTTATTATTGAGTTGACCGTGAAGTAGTTCTATTGGATACCTACCCGCTGCCCTAACAGGTGGTGCCGCCCTTTGCTTTGATTTCAATACACCCTGCCTTCCAGGATTATTATTTATATTTTTTGGAGCGATTTTTGTAAATCAAAATGATTGGTAGTAAATTAGTTACTTTTAATATAACCTGATAAAACCAGCTTTATGAAATATTACCTCTACTGCCTGGCTATCCTGTTTATGGGTGTTTCCGTTACCTGTTGCAAGACAAACGAAGTGGACAACCGCGAGGAGATGGCACGGCGCTCATCGGTACGGGACGCGGTGACAGTATCCACTGTTGAACTCAAAAGATCAACTTTCTATCATGAACTGGTGTCAAACGGCAAAGTGTATGCAAAAAGAACAGCTACCGTCCCCTTCAGGGTGGAGGGCACCATTGAAAAAGTATATGTTAAGAATGGCGATCCTGTACAAAAAGGACAACTGCTGGCCGAACTGGAGGACTTCAGTTACCGGATACAGCATGATAAGGCCAATCAACAGCTCGAAAAAGCAATGATTGAATTCAAGGATGACCTTATCACTTTTCATGGTAGTGAGGATACCATAGGTCTGAGCGACGATATGCTCCGTATGAGCAAGATAAGGAGCGGACTGATAGACGCACAGACTAACCTGAAGGAGGCTGAATATAAGCTGAAACATACACGTATATATTCACCAATTGCGGGCACTGTGGCAGACCTGGAAGCCAAGGAATGGAACCCATCGAATATATATGCCGAAGGGTTGTGCAAGATAATAGACAATTCCGTGATTGAGGTGGAATTCCCGGTTCTGGAATCGGAATACGGTTTTATAAGCAGGAGTATGCCGGTGAATATCATTCCATTTATAAGTAGCGGGGATGAGTACACAGGTAGTATAACGAAGATTAACCCCATGGTGGATGAGAACGGCATGGTAAAGGTGAGGGCCGAGCTCAGTAACGGAGGCAGGTTGCTGGAAGGGATGAACGTGAAAATACTGATACGCAAGCCGGTAGAGAACAGGCTGGTGATACCCAAGGAAGCCCTGGTGATAAGGCAGGGCCGTGATGTGGTCTTTGTGCGCCAGGACAGCCTGGCCATATGGAAATACGTAACCACAGAATTTGAGAATTCAGATTCATTCTCCATATCGGAAGGCCTTGAAGAAGGCGACCTGGTAATACACAGGGGTAATGTTAACCTGGCCCACGAAACGGTAGTCATCGAAGAAGACAAGTGAACAGCCGACCACATACAAAAGCTTTTTCCTCTTTTACGGTCAATATAATCTTTATATTACTGATCATTATAGGCATAGCCGTTATCCCCGTACTTTCCCTTCAGCTCAACCCGACAAGGTATATGCCGCAGATGACCGTTTCATGGTCGTGGCACCTGGCTCCTTCAAGGGTTATAGAGCAGGAAGTGACATCAGTGCTCGAAGGGGTGGTCTCTACCATACCCGGGGTGGAGAGTATAAGCTCAACCACACAGAACGGATCGGGGTATATACGGATTGAATTTGATAAAAAAGCCGATCTGCAGGCCAAACGTTTTGAGGTGGCAGCGCTGCTCCGGGAAGCAAGGCATAAGCTACCGCCTGAAGTATCATATCCCCAGGTGAGAATGTCGATGCCCGATAATGATACCGGTACCGATATACTGGTATACCAGATAAACGGTACGGTCAGCCCTTCATATATACAGAAGATGACCGAGGAGCAGATAAAAGCAAGGCTGGCGGTTATTGAAGGGGTATACGATATTAATGTGTACGGGGCAAGCAAGCTGGAATGGGAACTGGTTTATGACCAGGACAAGCTGCTTATACTGGGATTATCTGCATCAATTATCAGGCAGGCCATAAGTGATTACCTGCTGGAAGAGGAAGTGGGCTCAGCACTGGAGACAGATATATACGGTAATGATACACGCACCTACCTTACCCTCAAAGGTAATGCAGATATAAATGTAAGCTGGTCGGATATACCGGTGGCAAAACATGATAACAGGATAATACACCTGGGCGATATTGCCACCGTAAGGTTGCTGGAGCAGGATGCAAGGACATATTACCGTATTAATGGGTTGAATACTATAAATATGGTGATCAGGGCAGAGAAGAATGTGAATAATATTACGGTGGCCGACGAGGTAAAAAGATCAATGGAAGATATATCTGAGACATTACCCCCGGGATACAGTACAAGGATCAGTTATGATGCCACTATAACCCTGAAGGAAGAGCTTACTAAAATTCTTTACCGGACAATTGCTTCAATAATATTACTTCTTCTTTTTGTTCTTATTATAAGCCGCGAAATACGCTACCTGGCAATTATAACCATAAGCCTTATTGCCAACCTTGCCGTGGCCTTTATTTTCTATTACCTGCTCAAGCTGGAGCTGCACCTTTACTCACTGGCAGGTATAACCGTTTCTTTCGGTATCATCATTGATAATACCATAGTGATGACCGATCACCTCAGGTACCATAAGAACAAGCTGGTATTCCTGGCTATTATGGCTGCCACCCTTACAACCGTGGGTGCCCTGTCGGTGATCTTCTTCCTCGATGAGGAGTCAAAAGCCAAACTGGCCGATTTTGCTGCCGTGGTAATAGTAAACCTGATTGTTTCACTAGGGGTGGCTTTGTTCTTTATACCCTCTCTTCTGGATAAGGTACCACTGCCGGTAAGAAAGACAGCGCGAATGGTAAGGCGCAAGAGACGGATAGTAAATATCAGCTCACTATATTCAAAATATATTAACCTGGGTATAAAGTACAGGGCCATACTGATCACCATAGCAATATTGGGTTTCGGTCTTCCCTTGTTCCTGGTACCTGAAAAACTGCCTGTTGAAGAAGATACCATTTATTCTGGCTCTGTTGTCGAAGAACCTGAACTGACCGGCTTCCAGGAGTTCTATAATAAGACCATAGGGGCCAGGAAATTCAACCAGGATATACGACCGGTGATAGAAAAAATACTGGGTGGCAGCCTCAGGCTATTCGCTAATAAGATATCCTCTTCGTTTGGCTATTACTATTACGGTGGTGGTGACGAAGAGGTGCGAACGAGGCTGAACGTAAGGATAGGCAGAAGTCAGGAAGGACTGACTATTGAGCACCTGAACGATATATGCATGAGGGTGGAGAATATGCTGGCCGGGAATGATGAGATAGAGATGTTCACCACCAGTATATACAATGCAGAATCAGCCAATATGAATATAACCTTTGACCGCGAAGCAGAGAACGGAATATTCCCGTACATACTTAAAATAAGGATTGAAGATTTTATGATGGGGATAGGATCGTACCATGTTGTTGTTTCCGGTGTGGGCAGGGCATTCTCAAACCAGGTTGGTAGCGAATATATCAGTGGTCAGTGGACTGTGGTGATGAAAGGGTATAACTATGATGAACTGATGGGCTATGCCGAAGATCTGAAGATAAGACTGCTTGATCACCCGCGTATACAGGAAGTATATATCATGGGCAGCGGCGAGAGGTACCGCACAAAAAAAGTTACCAGGAACAGGCTCAGCCTCGATGCCGCCTACCTGGCAAATAATAATTCGGACCTGGGATTTGCTTATTCCGAGGTAAAAAAATACTCAAGGGCACATGCTCCGTCACTCTACCCCTTTGTGAACGATTTCAGGGCTCCCATGACAATCAAAGCCCGGCAGGGTGAGGAATATGATTACTGGACAGTTATTAACAGCCCAGTTATTACCCCTGAGGGCCTTGCCGTTAAGCTGAAAGACTTCTCCGATATAAGAAGGGACGTAACGGATAATAAGATAACCAGGGAAGACCAGCAGTATGTACTTATGGTGATGTACGACTTTATTGGTAACTATGAACTGGGAAAGATAATTCTCGACAAGAATATCAGGGAGACAAAGTCAATCCTTCCCCTCGGATATTCAGCAGACAGGTCATACTACAGGTATTCATGGGGTGAGCGGCAGAGCAACTTTTATCTTATATTCCTGGTTATACTGATAATATATTTTATCTGTGCAATATTGCTGGAGTCATTTACCCAGCCACTGGTGGTTATCAGCCTTATACCGTTTTCATTTATCGGGGTGTTCCTGACATTTCATATTTTCAGCATACGTCCCGATGAGGGTGTGCTGGCAGCCCTGCTGTTGCTGGCAGGGCTTGTTGTTAACTCGGCACTGTATATAGTAAACGATTATAATAATTTTAAAAAGAGAAAGAATGTACTGACAAAGCTGAAACTGTATGTAAAGGCATATAATGCCAAGGTGATACCTATTTTCCTGACCTTGCTGTCGACTATTATCGGTCTCTCTCCCTTCCTGCTGGCAGGCAAGGATGAGAGGTTCTGGTTCTCACTGGCAGCCGGAACCACCGGAGGGCTGATCTTCAGCATTATAGGGTTGGTGTTCTTTTTGCCGATGTTTATGGGTGTACGCTCAGCCAACGCTGGCGCGGATCTTCCACCTTCGCTGGCGCGGATCTCCAGATCCGTGCCAAACTACGGTGGACAAAACCATATCCGTTCGGATGAAAATAAGTAATTAAATATTTTGGCACGGGTCTGGAGACCCGCGCCAGCAAAAGATAATAAATGGTAAAATTTCTTATACACCGACCTGTAGCAGTAATAATGAGCTTTGTGGCCATTATTATGCTGGGTATAGTATCCTCCGGACGGCTGCCCGTATCACTGATGCCTGATATTGACATACCGGAGATAACGGTAGCTGTATCAAGGCCCGATAATTCGGCCCGGGAGATAGAAAACTCGATTATAAGCATACTAAGGCGCAACCTCCTGCAGGTGCCGGGACTGGACGATATTGAATCCGAGTCGCGTAATGGCAGCGCCATCATACTCCTCAAGTTCGAATATGGTACCGATATAGACATGGCCTTTATGGAGGTGAATGAGAAGATAGACGGCAGCATGAACTCCCTTCCCAATGATCTTGAAAGGCCAAGGATAATCAAGGCCAGCGCAACAGATATACCTGTTTTCTTTCTTAACCTGAGCCTTGCCGGCAGCACCTATTCAGATGAAAAGTTTAACCAGTTAAGCAAGTTCTCAGAAACAGTAATAAAGAAACGTATTGAGCAATTGCCTGAAGTGGCCATAGCAGATATTACCGGGCAGGTGAAGGAAGAGATATATATTCAGCCCGACCTGGAAAAAGCTGGCAGCTTGGGTATTAGCGGTAATGATATAAGGGCGGCAATTGAAAGAAACAACCTCAATATCGGAAGCCTGCTGGTAAAAGATGGCAAATACCTTTATAGCCTCGAATTCAGCTCATACCTTAAAACAGTAGCCGATGTGGCCGATATCTATATCAGGGCAGGTGCCAGGCTGGTGCAGCTTAAGGATGTGGCAGAGGTAGGACTGAGGCAGCGCAGGCTTACAGGTATGTATATGAATGGTGGGGAGCGCTCAATATCGCTGGCCATAATCAAGAAAGCAACAGCCCGGATGGCTGACCTGGAAGAAAACCTTGATGA
>DOZA01000160.1 GCA_003518245.1 Bacteroidales bacterium
GATGAACCAACTTCCGGATTATCATCACGTGACAGTGAAAATATATTGGACCTCCTTAAGGAACTGGCCCTAAAAGGAAAACTGTTATTTGTTGTTATTCACCAGCCATCAAGTGATATATTTAAAATGTTTGACAGGCTGGTTATACTCGATACGGGAGGTTATATTATTTATAATGGTGACCCTATTGAATCAATAATATATTTTAAACTGAGGACTCACCAGGCCAACTATAACGAGAGCGAGTGCCATGTGTGTGGCAATGTAAATCCAGAACAGATATTTAATATAGTTGAATCCAATGTGCTGGATGAATATGGCAAAGCCACCAATGTGAGAAAAATATCACCAAAAGAATGGAATGAACACTATTATGAGCATATACTGAAGAATGAGAAGAAACTTGAACCCGGACATGGTATTCCTGAAATAAACTTTAAAACACCTGGCAGGTTTAACCAGTTTATGGTATTCATAAAACGTGACATCCTTTCTAAGCTGGCCGACAGCCAGTATTTGCTAATTACATTGCTCGAGGCACCATTTCTTGCTATGGTACTAGCATTCCTGATCAAATATTTTGACGAGAGTGCTGACAAGGCAAATTATACCTTTATGGACAACAGCAACCTGCCTGTATACCTTTTTATGGCTGTTATAGTTGCCATATTCATGGGCCTGACCGTAAGTGCGGAGGAGATAATAAAAGACAGGAAAATACTTAAACGGGAGGCATTCCTTAATCTCAGCTGGAATAGTTACCTTCTGTCAAAAGTATCAGTACAGCTCGTAATATCTGCAATACAGGCATTCTCTTTCGTGCTGGTAGGAAACGGGATAACAGAGATAAGGGGAATGTGGTTCGAATACTGGCTGGTGCTTTTCTCCTGCTGGGCCAGCGCCAACCTGCTGGGACTACTGATATCAGACAGCTTTAAAGCTGTAGTTACCATCTATATGCTGATACCTTTCCTGGTTATTCCACAGATCATCTTAAGTGGGATAATAGTTAAGTTCGAAAAGCTGAACCCAAATATATCATCCCCGTCAAAAATACCTTTATATGGAGAGTTTATTGTCGCCCGTTGGGGATACGAAGCTCTTGCCGTAAAACAATTCATGGATAATGATTACGAGAAACAGTTCTACGAGTATGATAAAATAATGAGCATTGCCAATTTTAATAAATTGTACTGGTATAATGAACTGAAACAAAAAGTATCTAACCTGGAAAAAGGACTTGAGCGAAAGCAATTCGATGAAGATTTTAAAAAAGACCTTCTCGTATTAAGAAATGAAATAGAAAAAGAAATGGAGGCTGTGCCTTCACTGGAATTTAACTACCTCGACCAGCTTATACCTGAAAGGGTAACATCAAAAGCCATTGCCGCCGCAAAGAATTATCTGAACATACTGAACAGTAGCTATAAGAAAACATATAATAAATACTTTGATGAGAAAGATCTCATTATTAGTAAGGCTATGGCCGAAAATCCCGAAGCTTTCCTTGAACTAAAGAATAAACATCATAATAACACACTGGAAGAATTTGTAACAAATGAAAAAGAAGAAAAAAGAAGTATTGAATATAAAGGGGAAATATTTCAGAAGATAGATCCTGTATTTAAAGACCCAAACCACCCGTTTATCAAAGCTCACTTTTATGCCCCCAGGAAACAGATCTTCGGTAACTTTATTGATACCTACTGGGTTAATATCATGGTTATATGGGCATGGACCATACTTACCTATATTGCTTTGTATTTCAGACCCTTGAAAAAAATATTGGATTCAATTGAAGAATCTTCTGAACGTAAGAGAGCAAAAAGCTGATAAAAAATAAGGGCATGCCAGGCATGCCCCTTTTCGTATTTTAAACCGATCAGGGAGTGAATATAATTATTATTCAACAATCTCAACCATCTCAAACGGAACCCTTATTATTGACTCATAATCTTCACCCGCCTCAAGCATATCTTCATCATCCTCCTCATAATACCACTTTATTTCAACATCGTTTTTGGCCTTATGGATTAGTTCCAGCTTCTTGAAAACATCAAGTATACATTTTGATGAGCTGGTATTAAAATATTCCAGTTTTACTTCAACATTGGTTTTAGGTAAGGGATTTTCCTTGTAAAGGTCAAGCCAGTCAACAAGAGGTTTATAAAACTCAACAGAATTTTCAGGTATTGACCTTCCCTCTAACTTAAAAACACCCTGAACTGAATCAAAATGAACTGTTGGGGTTTTTGGCGTTCCTTCTATAATGATCGATTCCATATTTTAAATATTTAGATTTATTATTTACTACTTTCTAATGCGTTGACCCACATCGACAATATGAAGAATGCATAATCTTTATTATAATCATAAAATTTGTAATTCAAGGTATTACCGGTCTTGCGTACTATATCTACAAGGCCCAGGCCGCCTCCCCCTTTAGGGGATATTTTCTGGTGATGAAGAATAAACTTATAGAGCTCCTTTATTTCCTCGGCAGTAGATTGATTTATTTTATCCAGCGTTTCCTCCAGCTTTTCCACTTTTGCCCTGGTTATGAAATTACATGTTGTAATATGATACCCCGAGGTATTTTTACGAACCACAATCATACCAAACCTCTCAGAGTCCTGGTCTTTAAAATCGACCGGGACTTTATCAACATGATGATAAAGATTCTGGAGACTTTCTACAAGTACGTTATATACTTTTTTTCTGACCCTGGAAGGATCTTTGTCCTGTTCAGTCCTTCTTTCAACTGAATCGAGTATATAATTAATGACTTCTGAGCTAATATCACCTTTGTATGAGAAGATAACATCATCAGTCAACAAGTCCTTGAAATAATTCTCTACATTAAAGCCCATCAAATCTTGATTAACTTATGCCAGTTAATAACACCAGCAAATATAAAAAAAATATGATGTCCAAAAAATATACCTTTTACCCATTTGATTAAAATCAATTTATTATGTATAAACATAATAATTTTTTACGCAAGTATCGTATATCCACAGCATAAAATGCTAATCACGGTTCTTCTTGCTACCCTTGTAAAGTTCATATTTAAGCAATTTAACTTCCAGCTTGCCGTTGAATAATATATATTTTTCTGAAGGTTTTAAGCCTATCTTCTTAATGGCTTCATTATTGGAACTTAACAACCACACCGTTGAGCCGGGGAAACCATGCTTTAATCGTTCTCCAACACCTGAATAAAGCCTTTCAATATCAGTTACATCCATTCTCTCCCCATAAGGGGGGTTCATTATAATAGTATATTCGGTATCCTTCGACCCGGTATTTAGAAAATCGGCTACTGATGATCTTATATCACCCTCCAGTCCTGCTTCCCGGATATTTGCCCTGGTATTTCTGATATTCCTGGACGAAATATCACTGCAATATATCGAAGTTTGCAGT
>DOZA01000044.1 GCA_003518245.1 Bacteroidales bacterium
GCATTCTTATATTCCAGTTTTAAATCTATAAGTGAGCGGCTGATATTTTTCAGGGTATATGAAGCTCCTATACCGGTTGAATTATAATCCCTGTAATTATATGGTATTTCTACCTCCAGTGCATGACCCAGCCCAAAGAGGTTCTTATTGAATATTGATATTTTCCCAACATCCATGTACTTGATATCAGTATTTAAGCCAAGTGAATAGACATCTTTTGTTATGACCATCAAATCGACTTCATCACTGCTTACCGGTATTACTATTATCCTGGCATCGTGTATATAAGGTAGTTTTCTTAATAATCTTTCGCTTTCGGAAATTTTCAGCGGGACAAGACTGTCTTTCTCTTTGAACAGGAGATATTTATTAATAATATATTCCTTGGTTTTATTATGTGTCTTGTTCAGCAAATAATCGCCTTCTTTCTCCAGCGAGGTCTCAGGATGATTGATGGTTGAACCGAATGCATTTAATCTCCTGAATAGTATATGCCTTATTCTTTTTCCTCTATGGGCAGTGAAATTATATATATTTCTTTCTCTATTTTTGTTATAATCATCTCTTGATGGAGGTATAACAACCAGGTCGTAAAGCAGTTTAGTAATATTTTTTTTACTTGCCCTGGCTTTAAGGGAGTCATAGAATATTATCGTTTTGTTATACACATTGGTATCCTGAGGCATATAACTGTCGGACACATAAATTATTGTATCATTCATGAAGTACACAAGTGAGTCATTTATACTCACATATGATCCTGCGGCCACTCTCAAAGGTTTAAGGAAGACTTCTGATTGGGAACTGGAAGATATGGGAAGTAATGACATTAATATCCCAAGCACAAATGATATTTGCCAGAATCTTGTCATATTTACTTTCTTTTCCCTTTTTCAGCTTCTCTTATTATCTTTCCAGAACATCATCAGAATTAAATTTGAACCCCAGCCTTTTGCCTGTTACCATTTTTGATAATTGTATCTTTTTTTCCAGCTGTCCAACTGAAGCTATTTTTACATTATCGTAAGGTGGTACAAGGAGGTCAAATTCGAGAGAGTATTGTATGGCGGTGAAGATAATCCTTTTCAGAGCATCCCTTTCCAGCTCTTCGTTACCATAATTGGAGAAAAGCATTGCCATTTGTCGTTTACCTTCAACAAAATACTGGTTTTCACGATTAATGAATATTCTAGCAATGAGATAACCAAGGTCCTCGGACCTTGAATACTTAAATGAATCTGCCAGGAAATTATATATGCTTATTATTCCTGAATAGGAATTGTCTTTGTCCTTTTGGATATAGGGAGTTTTCCATATCGGGTGGTCCCTGTCGAATTCAAATACATTTGAATGTATACTGAAAACCAGTATGTCGCCTGCGACCTTTATCGAAACATCGAATTTACCATTTTCCTTATAGACGAGCCTTATTCTTTTGTCAGTATCAATAATATCCCTGTTAATTTCTCGTGCCAGGGCAGCCAGCAGATTTTTTATCTTGTCAAATGCAGCTATTGCATAATCATATACTCTTTGTTTTAGTACTGATTTTTCCTGAAGAGTTTTTACAATCTTTAATTTTTGCTCATTGAGTTCCATTGCCAGTTGAGTATTATTGAGTATGACAATGTACTAAAAATTCCTGTAATGGATAAGATATAATATCAGTATGCCCTGGCAAAAACCACTCTTCGTTTTGATGGTTTTCCCGAGTAAATGCATTTACCTTCTTCACCTGTTTCATCAAAAGGTATTACCCTTATACTTGCCTTGGTTTCATTCTTAATTTTTTCCTCAGTTTCAGCTGTGCCATCCCAGTGTGCAAGGATAAAACCACCCCTTGTTTCAATGGAATCCCTGAATTCATCCCAGGTATTAACTTCATATGTATTTTTATTCCTGAATTCCAGCGATTTATTGAAAATATTCTTCTGTATTTCAGTCATAAGGTCTTTAATGTGCCCTGTTGTTTTATCTATTTTGACTATTTCCTTGGTCATGGTATCTCTCCTGGCAACTTCTACTGTTCCGTTTTCTATATCCCTAGATCCTATAGCCAGTCTTACCGGCACCCCTTTAAGTTCGTATTCAGCAAATTTAAAACCAGGTTTATGGGTATCCCTGGCATCATATTTGACCCTGAGATCTGCTTTTTCCAGTTCTGATTTTAGTTTCAGTGCAGTGTCAGATATTGAGCTTAGCTGGGTATTACCTTTATAAATAGGAATAATAGCAACCTGTATAGGGGCCAGATTAGGTGGTAGCACAAGACCATTATTATCGCCATGTGCCATTACAAGTGCTCCCATTAACCTTGTTGAAACACCCCATGATGTTGAATACACATATTCAAGATTTCCTGACTTATCAGTAAACTGAACATCGAATGCCCTGGCAAAATTCTGCCCCAGGAAATGGGAAGTCCCGACCTGCAATGCTTTACCGTCCTGCATCAGAGCTTCTATAGCAAAGGTATCTATTGCACCGGCAAATTTCTCCGAATCAGATTTATATCCTTTCAGTACAGGAATACCCATATAATCCTGTACAAAATGAGCATATAGATCAATTATTGTCTTTGTCTCTTCACTTGCTTCTTCGCTGGTAGCATGAGCGGTATGGCCTTCCTGCCATAAAAACTCAGTTGTTCTCAGGAACAGTCTGGTACGCATTTCCCATCTTACAACATTGGCCCATTGATTAATAAGTATTGGTAAATCCCGGTAGGAGTGTATCCAGTTTCTGTATGAGTTCCATATAATAGTCTCAGACGTTGGCCTTATGATCAGTTCCTCTTCAAGTTTTGCATCGGGATCAACAACAATACCTTTGCCTTTTTCATCGTTCTTAAGCCTGTAATGAGTTACTACGGCACATTCTTTTGCAAA
>DOZA01000093.1 GCA_003518245.1 Bacteroidales bacterium
CGTCAACTTTTGAGTAAATTGTCTGGTAACGCGTTCTGTCAATCTCTTCATCTTTCCTGTTAAGGTAGGGAGGAACAGGGACATGTCCCGCCTGATTAAGTATCTCGCTGAAGCTTAAATAATTGTTATCCCATCTGAATCTTACCAGTGTCTCTTTACCTATTCTCTCAATCTGTTCTGCACACAGGGTGACAAGCCTGCCGTCGTGGTTCAAGTCAATGCTCAGCCTGCCACTCTTCCATTTCTTCTGATTACCTATCAGACAACGCCAGTCCACAGTTTTTCTGGAGGAGAAGTTACTCTCGTAATCGGAAGGTTTTTCCGGTTCCAGACAAAAAATCTCAATATTTGCGCCTGTTTCCTTCCTGAACAACAGTCTTGCTCTTATTACCCTGGTCTGGTTGTATACCAGGATATCTTCCTTTTTAAGATAATTACTCAAATTATTGAAAACATCATGACTTATTTTTCCGGACCTGTATACCAGGAGCTTTGAAGAGTCCCTGTCTTCAAGAGGATACCGTGCAATCTTCTCTTTGGGAAGAACATAGGTATAATCTTCTATTCTTATATTTCTCGGGTCTTGTATCACTTTTATTGCTGTTATATATCCTCCTGGATATTATAAATACAATCCATTAATTAGATTCGCAAAATTAACTAAATTTGTTAGTAGCAGTAAGGAATATAAATCAAATTATATGTTATGGTCTATAAGAGTATTAATCCTTATACGGGAAAGATAAATAAAACATATGAACAGATCAACGACAGTGAGCTTGAGAACATCATTTTTTCGTCTTCAAGGGCCTTCAGGAAATGGAAAAATGAGCCTATTGAAAAAAGACAGGATCTGTTAATTAAGCTCGCCGACTTGCTGGAGATAGAAAAAGATTTTCATGCAGCAACCATTACCTCGGAAATGGGTAAGCCTATTAACCAGTCTATTGTTGAAATTGAGAAAAGTGCACTGGCATGCAGGTATTACGCTGAGCGAGCAGATGAGTTTCTTAAGCCCGTTAAACAATCGTCATATGCAGGGACATCAATTATAAGATACGATCCACAAGGGATTGTATTTGCCATAATGCCCTGGAATTTTCCATACTGGCAGGTAATAAGATGTATGGCCCCGGCTCTGGCTGCGGGCAATAGCGTTTTGCTAAAACATGCCTCCAATGTACCACAGTGTGCTGAAAATATTGAAAATGCAGTTATTAATGCCGGATTCCCTTCCGGGATATTCCGTAACCTGTTGATTGATTATGACCAGGTAACCACCGTTATTAAATCTGAATATGTAAGATCGGTAAGCCTGACCGGAAGCAATACAGCCGGTATAAGAATTGCTTCACTGGCTGGCCTTAATATAAAAAAGCTGGTACTTGAGCTGGGAGGTAATGATGCCTTTGTTGTCTTTAATGATGCTGATCTTGAGAAAGCTGCAGAAGCACTTATCTACGGGCGCTTTCAGAATACAGGCCAGAGTTGTATCGCTTCCAAGAGGCTGTTTATCCACGAACAGGTATACCCCGAATTCCTTAACCTTGTTACTGGTCGCATTAAAGCCCTGAGCGCCGGAGATCCAATATCGCATGATACTTTCATTGGGCCGCTGGTGAATGAGTCAGCAGTTAGGAAAGTGGAACGCCAGGTAAAAGAAACTGTGGAAATGGGTGCTGAAATAATACTGGGAGGCAAAGCAGGTATACCGCGTAAAGGATTTTTTGAACCCACCGTACTTATTAATGTAAACTATGATAGCCCTCTCGCCAGAGAAGAAGTTTTCGGACCAGTATTACCTGTTTTTAGTTTTAAAGATTACGATGAACTTGTTTGCAGGGTCAATCAGTCAAGATTCGGACTTGGATGTTCCGTGTTTACTTCCGACAACAAATTAATGGAAAAACTATCGGTGGATATTGATACAGGAACCGTGGTCTTTAATAGTTTTACGAAATCCGATCCTGCACTGCCTTTCGGTGGGGTCAAGGAATCGGGCTACGGCAGAGAGCTCTCAGAATACGGGATCATGGAATTTGTTAATATTAAGACTGTTACTGTATACTGATTGATAATTATTTATTAACTTTGCAGTGCAGCAGACCGTTCTGTCGCTCTGTACATTCGTGTATGGGGAGGAAAGTCCGGACAACACAGAGCACCATGCTTCCTAACGGGAAGATGCCCGTGAGGGTATAGTAAGGTAACAGAAAATAACCGTCCCGATGTTTGTCCTGAGCTTGCCGAAGGATACTCGGGATAAGGGTGAAAAGGTGAGGTAAGAGCTCACCGGATCCTGTGGTGACACGGGATGCCGTACCTCTTATGGGTTGAAAGACCACGTATACCGGCACTGAGGATTGCTCGTCCGATGTCGGGGGGTGGGTCGTTAAAGCTATCCAGCAATGAATAGCTTAGAGAAATGACAGAAAACCTGCCAGCATATCTCTATGAGGTAGAAGGACAGGGGACAGAATCCGGCTTACAGGTTTGCTGCATTATTTTATTTTAAAAACAGAATCGTCTATTTCCCTGTTAAATTCGATGCTCTCATAAACAGCACTTCCTGCTGGCTGCCCGTTCATGAATGTGTCTGTGACCATGGCTATTGTAACCCCGTCAACCTGGTCATAATTACTCATTCTCATCTCAACTGTTGTATCATTACCTCCCTGGTTAACAGTGAGCCTCAACTGGGTGATATGATATGATTCCTTGTCAATAAAGATATACCTGTCACCGTCGGGTGCTGATATCCTAATCTTATATGCGGGGCTTCCCGACACCAATTCCTCACCCTTTAATTCCATCTTTCCGTCGGAATAATAATCCAGAATATTGTTGGTTAACAAGCTGCCAATCTTCACCGAAGATACCTGTTCGGGAGTGAGAGGGACAGCTTCGCCGGATCCCATAAGAGGATTAATCATATAACCATGATCCCCGTTAACAACCTGGACCATCTCCATACCATTATATGAACTTACAGTCTTGAACTTATCAGGCGCTTTTTCATATATCTCAAGGCTTAATTTCATGCCTTGCATATTGATATGTCCCTTAATAATAAGAGAATTAAACGTAGATCGTTTTTTGGCATTAACGGCTTCCTGGTGCTTATATATTATATTATCCAGGCTTTGAGAATATATTATAGCAGTGGTAACTAAACAGATTATAGCAATAATTGATTTTTTCATCTTTTCTTTTATATGGTTTATTTAAGGTTGAGAAATACAGGAATAATATCTCAACTATTATAATCGTAATATTTTTTCCAGAGATCGATTAACCTGCTTCTGAATTCTTTTTCTCTTTGATTATCCCCCGGGGTGTAAAATATAATCCCTCTCAAGCCATCAGGCATATAATCATCCTCTATAAAACTACCCCTGTATGAATGGGCATACTTGTAGTTTTTGCCGTAATCAAGGTCTTTCATCAGTCTGGTTGGTGCATTGCGAAGATGCAAAGGAACGGGTTTATTGCCCGATCTTCTTACTTCTTCAAAAGCCCTGTCAATAGCCATATAAGCAGAATTGCTCTTTGGTGAACATGCTAGATAAATAGCTGTTTCAGAAAGAATTATCCTGGACTCGGGCCATCCTGTAAGATTTACAGCATCAAAGCATGATTGTGCAATCAATAATGCATTTGGATTTGCCAGACCTATATCTTCAGCGGCAAGAATAATAAGCCTGCGGGCAATGAATTTAACATCTTCACCACCTTCGACCATCCTTGCAAGCCAGTAAACAGCTGCATTAGGATCAGACCCCCTTATTGATTTTATAAACGCCGATATAATATCATAGTGTTGCTCGCCTCCCTTATCATAGAGGACCATATTCTTCTGTATCTGGGAAAGCACTATTTTATCAGTAATAACAATATCCTTCTTTTTGTCCTTAAGAGCCTGCATTTCAGAAGAAACAGCCAGTTCGAGGGCATTGTATAATTTCCGTGCATCACCTCCAGAGCTAGTGATTAATGCTTCATATTCCGAGATTTTAATATTAAAATCCCTGAGGTAGCTGTCCTCCTTTATGGCTCTATCTGCAAGCTTTTTCAGGTGCTGGTCTTCCAGGGCCTTAAGCACATATACCTGGCATCGTGACAGTAGTGGAGAGATAATCTCAAAAGAAGGGTTCTCGGTGGTTGCACCTATTAATGTGATTATTCCTTTCTCAATAGCTCCCAGCAGCGAGTCCTGCTGCGATTTTGAGAACCTGTGTATCTCATCAATAAAAAGTATGGGATTGGGATTATCGAAGAATTGTTGTTTTTTAGCTTTCTCGATAGTTTCCCTTACATCTTTAACTCCTGAATGGACGGCACTCAACTGGTAGAACGGTCTCTTATGCATGGAAGCAATAATACCCGCAAGGGTAGTCTTGCCTACCCCCGGAGGACCCCAGAGGATGAATGAAGGAATAATCCCTGATTCAAGGCTCTTTCTGAGGCTTGAATCAGATCCGGTAAGATGATCCTGGCCAATATAGTCAGATAAATTACCGGGCCTCATCCTTTCGGCAAGAGGTTTGTTTGATAACATACTTCAGTTTTCAGCAAAAATAGTAAATGAAAAACAATACAGATGTTTACCCGTTCATAATATTGCAAAAGTCACGGTAAGCCTTCAGTATGTTCCCGGATTGCAATACGAGATTTTTAGTTTCAGTAAGGAGGTCGAGATATAGTAAGGTTACCTTTGTACCTGCCGCCCCTTTTTTTATACGTTTAATTTGTTTTTTACGAACCGACTCAATCGATCCTATCAGTTTGGACTGCTTGGTAATTGATTCGTCAATATTCTCAAAATTATTTGATTTGAGTATAGCTATCACGAAGTTGAGGTATTCACCAAGCTCGAGGCTCAACTCCTTAACATCTTCCTGTTGATCAGGGTTTAAAGGCGGGTGATTATTGTCAACATGCCTGAAAGCAGGGTTGAATACATAGGATAATGAATGAGCACTTTCCCTGAGATAGTCATGTATCTGAACGTAATATGGACCGGCATCCAGTTTTGTATCATCCAGCTTTCTGATAAATTTATGAACATTATCCTTTTTAGTCTTGGCCGAGGAATCAAAGCTTTTGATTTCTTTCTTTAAGTTTCTCAGGTCGCGCAGTCGTTCCTTGAGGAATGCAATTATTGTCTTATCGTAAAGAGATGATAAAGTGAGAATTTGCTTAATAAGCATATTCCTGGTAGTATCAATTATAGTATCTTCATTTTCTGTAGCCTCGGCTTCTGCCTTTTCATCTTTTGTTTTCTGAAGCCTGTTTTTATGGGCCCTGTCGCTGCTGAATACTATTAACAGGATTGAAACAATCATAATAATGATACCTACCAGCCCGGCCCAGTTAATGAGAAAAGCTATTAGCATTGATACTGTAAAAGCTGCCAGTGCTGTTAAGAACCAGCCTGTTATTACTACCATTACACCGGAAATACGGTATACTGCACTCTCCCTGCCCCAGGCCCTGTCGGAAAGAGATGTGCCCATAGCTACCATGAAAGTAACATAAGTGGTTGATAATGGGAGCTTAAGAGATGTACCAAAGGCTATAAGTATACTGGCAACAACCATGTTTATCGATGCGCGCAAAAGGTCAAAGGAGCCATTGTGTCCTGTCTTTTTCTTATCAGTTTTATTATATTCAAAACGGCTGTTTAACCAGGCTGAGGTCTTTTTGGGAACCAGTTTGCTGAACCCATCTGATATACTTGTGCTCAACCTGACAATTGAACGTGCCAGACCGAGTGATCTGAATGATTCTGTCCCTTCGTCCTGCCTGGCAAGATTAATTTCTGTCTGTGAAACAGTCCTTGATTTTTTTGAAAACCATAATGCAAAAGCCATAATTATACCCGCGGAAAGCAGGAAAATAGTTGGTGTTTTGATTTTTGCTGCCAGAGCAGTCATAGGCAATGCGTCAGGGTCAACGCCACTTGCCATCCATGCTTTGAATGATTCGAAACCTGCCAGGGGTACACCGATGAAGTTTATCAGGTCATTACCCGCAAAAGCCATGGCCAGGGAGAAAGTCCCCACAAGAATAATTATTCTTGGAATATTTATTTTAAAGGTCCATGTAAGCAACTGGAGCAGGATAGTCCATCCGATAAAGCTAAAAAGTAATAACATCAGAGTATTGGACCTTATCCATTCGGTCACATTTTCATTCATAAAAGATGATCCTTTGGCCCCTTTTATAAGTATGAAATAGGAAATAGCTGTTATTGCTATCCCACCCCATAGTGAACCAAAGTATTTCATATTACGCTCGTAATTGAAACTGAATAACAGCCTTGTCAAATACATTATCAAGGCTCCGACTGTAAATGCTATTACTATTGAAAGCAGTATGCCCGAAATAATAGCAAGTGCCTTGCTTGAATTAATATATGTTCCGAGGGTGTGTATACCTTCAGGATCATTTATTAGTTTAATAGTAGCTAGCCCAACGGAAGCCCCAAGCAGCTCGAATACAATAGAAACAGTGGTAGAAGTGGGCAGACCGAATGTATTAAAGAGATCAAGCAGTATAATATCAGTCAACATGACTGCCAGAAAGATTATCATAAGATCGCGAAAAAAGAACTCCGCGGGATTGAAGATTCCTTTTCTTGCTACCTCCATCATACCACTTGAAAATGTTGCTCCTACTATTATCCCAATAGTGGCAATAATTAAAATAAACCTACGTGAGGTAACCTTGGAACCTATTGCTGAATTGAGAAAATTTACGGCATCATTTGTTACTCCAACTATCAGGTCTGATATAGCCAGTATGAAGAGGATGCCCACAATGAAAATGTAATACTTCTCCATAAGGTAATTTGAAATATTCGTAAAGGTATCCAGCGAAGATTATAAAATGAATAATTTAATGTTAAGTTATTGTTAAGTAAATAATGTACCATATACCTGGCTGGTCCTGAAGATTTTGATTTATCTGCTTAGAATATTTTTTGTTAGTTGAATAATCTTTTCAATATCAAGAGGCTTGGTAAGATACTCAACAACACCCAGTTCAATACTCCTTATAATTGTTTCCCTGTCAGAGATAGCAGATAGAATTACAACAGGGATATCTTTATAATCTTTGTTTTTCCTAAGTTCTTTAATGAAATCAAAACCATCTACCTCGGGCATCTTAAGGTCAAGGTAAATCAGATCAGGTATATTTTTACTTACCGACTCCAGTCCTTCCCTGCCGTTCGTGGATGAAGATACCCTGTAGCCGTTGCTTTTGAATAATGATTCAAGAAGAACAAGATTGGTATTCGAATCATCAATGACAAGTATGTCTTTATTACTCATTTATTTTCAATTATATATCGACTGTAAAGATCAGAAATAAACGAATTGTTTTTAAATCTCAACCGGAAAAATAATCACCCTTTTATGATGATTTAGATCATCATTATATAAAAAAGTAATACATTTGTTTGTTGCCAAAATTTGAAACACATAGGTTAATTTCCTAAATGAAAGATTATAGTTTAAACTCGGAACACTTAAACTCTAAGAATCTGATACCTGACACTGGTATTTTTAATTATCTCACGAATGATGAGAAGCTTAGGTTGTCTAATAATGTTACCCTGATGAATTTCGAGCGACAAGACATTCTTTTTAAGCAGAACATGCCTTCGGACCATGTGGTTTATATTGTCAGCGGACTTATAAAAATATACAGAGGAGGAAGGGGTTATCGTGTCGTTTGTATCAAACTGGCGGGCCCAGGCGAGTTTGCTGCCCTGTCATGCGCTTATGCGTCAAATATTTACAGGTATTCCGCTGCCGCTATTGAAAAGACTGTAGCCCTGATGATGAGGAAAGAAGCATTCAGGGATGTACTGAAAAATAATGGAATGTTCTCCGTTTCACTGATCAGCCTGATGGGAAAGGAGATAATAGAAGTATCAAATAAACTTGTCAATTTTTCGATGAAGCAACTACCTGGAAGGGTGGCAGACATGATAAGGTATTTCTCGGAGGAAGTATTCAATAACACTGAGTTTACTGTTGCTCTTACAAGACAGGAAATGGCAGAATTGATAGGAACAACAAAAGAAAGCCTGATCAGGACACTTAATGAATTTAAACACGACAAGATAATTGATCTTGAAGGTAAACATATTAAGATTATTTCGAATGATCTTATAAAGGTATTGTCTGAAATAGGATAGAATTTATGCGTAGATATTTTTTTTGTGTAAATGCCATACTGTTATTATTAGTTTTGACAGTATCATCCTGTACTTATGAGGATTATGAGATTAAGCAGGGCAGGGGTATTGTATGTTCCAATGGGATGGTCGTGTCAGCTCACCCTGAAGCATCAGGAATTGGTACTGGGATACTTATTGAAGGAGGTAATGCGTTTGATGCAGCTGCCGCTACTGCCTTTGCCCTTGCGGTAAGTTATCCCACGGCAGGAAATATTGGCGGCGGCGGGCTTATGGTTATAAGGGATTCAGATGGCAGGTATGCTACTCTCGATTGCAGGGAAAAAGCTCCTGACAGTGCTATGAATGATATGTATCTTGATGAAGAAGATAATATTATTAAGGGCATGAGCACCAGTACACTTGCTGCAAGCGGTGTGCCGGGTTCAGTGGCAGGAATACTCGAAATGCATTCTGAATATGGTAGCCTGCCATTGAAGAAAATTATCCAGCCATCAATTGACCTTGCCCGTGAAGGATTTCCTGTAACATCAAGGCAGGCTAAATCACTGAATAGTGTCCGCAAAAGGTTCATTAACAGGAATGACCATCCCGTGCCTTTTGTAAAGGATAATCTGTGGGCTGAAGGTGATACGCTTATACAGGCTGACCTGGCCAGAACACTGGAACGAATACGTGATAATGGCACCGAGGGATTCTATAGCGGCAGTACGGCAGATATGATTGTTAAAGAAATGAAAAAAGGTAATGGTCTTATTAATCATAATGACCTTGAAAACTATTCTGCAGTATGGAGAGAGCCCGTAACAGGTATGTATTCAGGTTATAAAATAATATCAATACCTCCTCCTTCAAGCGGAGGAGTGGCCGTGATGCAACTGCTGGGTATTATGGAAGATATGTTAAACGAACAACCCGTCTTTCATTCTTCTGAAGATGTACATCTAATGATAGAAGCTGAACGTAGGATTTATGCTGACAGATCTTTTTATCTGGGTGACCCTGACTTTGTTGAAATACCTGTTAATGAACTTGTGAATAAGGATTATCTTATTGATAGAATGTCCGATTTTGATACACTAAAAACATCTTCTTCAGCAAATATATCACATGGCTTGATTGTAGCCCCGGAAAGTGAAGAAACAACTCATTTCTCAGTAATTGACAAAGACCATAATGCAATTGCTTTCACTACTACTCTTAATAGTAGCTATGGTAATTGTATCGTCGTTGAAGGTGCTGGCTTTTTATTAAATAATGAAATGGATGATTTTTCATCCAAACCGGGATACCCAAATATTTACGGTCTTATTGGGGGCGAAGCCAACTCTGTGCAGCCGGGAAAAAGAATGTTGAGCTCAATGACACCGGCAATAGTGGAAAAAGATAATAATCTCTATATGGTACTGGGCTCACCCGGTGGATCAACTATTATAACATCAGTTTTTCAGACCCTGCTAAATGTTCTGGAATACCAGATGAACATGCAACAGGCAGTGGATGCTCCACGGTTTCATCACCAGTGGATGCCTGACCTTGTCTATTTTGAAAAACTGGAGGCTGATAGTGTGTTAATCAGAAAACTAGAGAATATGGGCCATAATATACAATGGCGTTCCTCTATAGGTAGAGTGGATGCAATAAGGATAATCAAGGGTGGTAAAATGGAAGCCGGTGCTGACTCTAGAGGCGATGATATGGCCTGTGGCTATTGATTCGCTTTTTATTATCTTTTTATTAAATACCCTGCTTTTTTTTTCATTAAATGAAATAAATTAATACTTTTATCAATTGAAACCCTAAAACCAGATAATTATTTGAAAAGTTTCAAATAGGTGTAATATGAAAAAAACTCTGATAATTCTTATCATCGTTCTGGTTATCATCCTAATACTTCCGGCTATCGGATTCTTTGGATGGTTCCTTAATGAAAAGAAACCAATTGATGTGGTTCTTCTGGACAAAACAGTTCATAATCTAGACCGGGTAAATCACAGATCTTTTACATGGGTGCTGGCCAATAGCAGGTTTGTTAAAGAGAATAACAGAAAATACTTGCTTAGAAAAGATTATTATGGCTTCTATCCAATAAAGCCTATACGTTCTAAACAGTTTAGGATTAATGATTACCGGCTGGCCGAAGTGATCGATATTGCTGAAAATAATGATGTATTGTACTATGCTGATACATACGGTGTTTTCTTTAATGACTGGTACCAGGGCATAAACAAGAGCAGATATACCCGGAAGATCTATGGGGGACTTAATAATAATGATTACTTCCTTCTTTCTGAGATGAGAAGAAGGGATAAATTGACAATACTTGAATATAATACCTTCGGTTATCCCAGCGATGCTTATGAAAAATACCGGGTTGAAGAGTTAATGGGCTTTAAATCAACAGGATGGACAGGACAGTATTACCAATCACTTGATTCAGCAAACTCTGACCTGCCTGAATGGATAGTAAGCCTGTATAAAAAGAAATCACGTAAACCATGGAACTTTAAAAATCCCGGTATAGTGCTATTGAAAGGAGAAAATGAAATACTGGTGCTTGAAGAAGGTACACACCTGGAAAATGCATTACCTTTTATAATGACCGGTACAAATGTGGCCGAAGATTATTCCGTGGCTGTACAAGTACCCTTCTGCAAAACTTTTGATATTATAGAACCACTTGATAATGAAGTACTTTCTACCTTTAAGCTGATGACAACAGAAGAAGGAGAAATTTTGCTTGATAAACACTTCCTGACAAGCGAATTTCCTGCTGTGATAACCAACCAGGGTGATGTGCGCTCGGTTTATTTCTGTGGTGATTTTGCGACTAGTAAACTACCGCCCTGGACAGCCTGCTTTGGATCAATGAATATAATTAAAGGATTGCTCTATCATGGAGATGATCCCAATGATACACGTCGTTTCTTCTGGCAGTATTACAAACCACTGCTGACAGAAATGCTTAAAAATTATCAACTTACTATAGAATAGTTATATATTGTAGATTGAATGCAGACAGGCTGAATAACACAGCCTGTCTTTTTTTGCCATGACATTATGAAAATTACTTTAGTACAGTCTGATATAGCATGGGAAAATAAAAAGACTAACTTCAAAAAGTATGAATCCCTTCTATCAGGCCTTTCTGGTAAAACAGATGTAGTTGTTTTGCCCGAAATGTTTAATACCGGTTTCTCAATGAATAGTGAAGAACTGGCTGAGGCAATGAACGGGGAAACTGTTGTATGGATGCGGGAAGTATCAGCCGAGACCAATTATGCTATTTTAGGCAGCTTTATTGCCAGCGACAGGGGTAAATATTACAACAGGCTGGTTTTTATGAAACCTGATGGTGATTATTGTACCTATGATAAAGGCCATCTTTTCAGGATGGAAAAAGAAAATATGTCCTATACGAAAGGAAACAGGACCATTATAGATTCTTTCAAGGATTGGAAATTCTCACTGCAGATATGTTATGACCTCAGGTTTCCGGTATGGAGCCGGAATAAAAATAACGGTTATGATATCCTTGTATATATAGCTAACTGGCCTGCAGTAAGGAGAAATGTCTGGAATACTCTGCTGATAGCCAGGGCTATTGAAAATCAATGTTTTGTTGTAGGCGTAAACAGAATTGGAAGGGATGAAAACAGTATCGATTACTGTGGTGATACAAAACTGGTAGATCCCAGAGGTAATATTGTTGCCAATACAAAAATGAATACTGAAGAGGTTATTACAGGTGAAATATCACTTGATGAACTCAGAGCCTTCAGGGAGAAATTCCCGGTATGGCTTGATGCAGATAATTTTGAGATTATTTCAGACAGATAAAGCCTCATAGAGTACCTGAACCGGGTGAATAGCCTGTCTTCCTGTTCCGTCCTTTATCTGATGCCTGCAACTGGTACCCGGCGCTGCTATTATAGTATCATCATCCGAATTTCTTACTGCGGGGAACAAAACAAGCTCTCCAACCTTCTTTCCTCATTGCTTCTTCCATTGACTCACATACTCCTTCGATCTCTTTCCGGCTGTTACCGCTAAATTCAACAATAAGTATGGCCCCGGGATTACCCTGAAGGAAAAACCTGTTTTTTCTTTGCTCTATATTATCACCAGTAAGATCAAGAATTTTATCATCCATCATTTCTATAGCGTCAGGATTATGGCGCAATGCGATAAGGTTTGCAGGATAAGCTTCGTTTCTTTCTTTAAGGTGAACGCAGCATAGTACTTTCTCAGTTGGAGGAAGAGGCACAAGATTGATTTTAATATCGATTACTATAGCCAGAGTACCTTCCGATCCGGCGATAAGTTTTGCTAAATTGATATTATTATTACTGTTATTACTATAAGGTGAAGTCTGTAGCAGGAGATCAAGAGCATAGCCTGTATTTCTCCTGGTTACTGCCGGGTCAGGATATTCACTTTTTATTTCACTGGCTATTGAAGGATCCGAATTTAAGTGAATGCAGACCACATGCGTTATTGCCAAGCATCCCTCCCATGGTGCACCTGTTTGCAGTGGATGTTTCAGGTCCGAAAAACAAACCGTATTCAGCAAGTTTCTTGTTCATCTCCTCAAGGATTACCCCCGGTTGTATCCTTACCCAGTGCTCTTCAATATTGATCTCAAGAATATTATTCATATACCTGCTTATGTCAACCACTATACCGGAACCTACAACCTGGCCTGCAAGCGATGTACCACCACCACGCATTATCAAACCGGTTTTATGATTGTGAGCATACTCTATCAACTGGCGAATATCACTATCATCGGCAGGATATACAAACGCAAGAGGCTCTTCTCTATACATTGAGGCATCGGTGCTGTAAATAGCCCTGGTTGTGCTGTCATATTTTAAATCACCCTTAAGCGAAGATGCCAGGATATCAAGTGATTCGTTCTTCTCCATATTTTTAGTAATTTTAGGTGGGTAAAAATATATAATATTCACCACCTGAAGAAACAAATTTATTGCCTTTAAGCTATGCTCTGAATAAGCCAATTTTCTGATATTAATCATATAATTAATGTTTGATCAATCAAGCATTTTATATATTTTTGTTGAATTATTTTTTCTTCATAAATAACTGATTTACAATGAAATTAATTAATGATATTAAAGATAAGGCACGCAGGCTTGATAAACGGATAGTATTACCTGAAGGTACAGAAGAAAGAACTATAAGGGCGGCAGATCAGGTTATTGCAGAGGGACTGGCAAAGATTATCCTTATTGGTAATCCCCAGGAGATTATGCAGCTGGCTGATAAGTTTAAACTGGAGAATATTGATAAGGCAGAAATAATAGATCCGCTCTCACATAAGATGAAAGATCAATATGTGGATATGATGGTTGATATTAGGAAGCATAAGGGTCTGACCAGGGATGAAGCAATGAAGCTGATTGAAAATCCTCTGTATCTTTCAGTGTTAATGATAAAAAATGGTGATGCTGATGGTGAAGTGGCAGGAGCAGCCAATTCAACAGGAGATGTGCTTAGACCGGCATTCCAGTATGTGAAAACAAAGCCCGGGATATCGGTTGTTTCAGGTGCATTTATAATGATACATCCCGATAGTTCATTTGGTGATAATGGTGTTATGGTTTTTGCCGATAGCGCTGTGCATCCTGATCCCACAGAAAAAGAACTGGCTGAAATAGCAGTGGCAACAGCAAGAACAGCAAAATCAATTATTGGAATGGAACCAAGGGTGGCGATGATAAGCTTCAGCACTAAAGGAAGTGCAAAGCATGATATGGTTGATAAGGTAGTGAATGCTACCAGGATAGCCAGGGAGATGGCTCCTGATATCCAGATAGATGGTGAGATGCAGGCTGATGCTGCACTGGTGGAGGCAATAGGAAAGAAAAAAGCACCCGATAGCAAAATAGCCGGGAAAGCTAATATTTTAATATTCCCTTCACTGGATGTTGGAAACGTGGCATATAAACTGGTGCAGCGATTGGGTAAAGCTGAAGCTATAGGCCCTGTTTTGCAGGGTATGGCTGCTCCTATTAATGACCTGTCCAGGGGATGCTCAGTAAGTGATATAGTTGGCCTTATTGCTATAACAGCAAATCAGTCTGCTTAATATAATATTATTATATGGTTATTAGGCATCAATACTTACCTGAGTTTAATACATTATTGTTATCTTGTAATAATTAAAAATATTTATATAAGCTGTTAAAAATTATGGTAATTCTTGTCCTCAATTGTGGAAGCTCATCTATTAAATATAAAGTATTCAATGTGGAGAACGGCGCTGATGTGATAGCCAAAGGCCTGGTAGAACGCATAGGTATTAGCGATAGTATACTCACTCATAAACCAACTGGAAAAGAAACTTATAAAACCGTTACTGACATCCCCGATCATACCATAGGTATTAACCTAGTGATTAAAGCCCTTACAAGTAAGAAGTCGGGGGTTATAAAAAATGTCAGGGATATAATAGCAGTAGGACACAGGGTGGTACACGGAGGAGAGAATTTTACTGAAAGTGTATTGATAGATAGTAAGGTTAAAAAGGATATTGAAATGTGTTGTGAGCTTGCTCCACTTCATAATCCTGCTAACCTTAAAGGGATATTATCGGTTGAAAAACTTGTTCCTGGAGTGCCTCAGGTAGCTGT
>DOZA01000303.1 GCA_003518245.1 Bacteroidales bacterium
TTTTGTTGTAGCGGGGGGAAGATTCGAACTTCCGACCTTTGGGTTATGAGCCCAACGAGCTGCCACTGCTCCACCCCGCAATGTGGCTGCAAATATAATACAGTTTTAGGGACTCACCAAATAAACAAGTCTATATTTAGGAAGCAATAATGAAACCTGAAAATATTGTACAAGATTATTTTATCTTAATAATAATGGGGAATAGACTGGAATATGTATCCATAAAAGGATCATTATTCTGTAAGCAGAAATAAATTTGTATTTTTGCATCCTGCTTGTATTATATTCGTTTTCTGAAATAGAGCTTGTTGGATAAAATATTACTCATATAAAATCAAGGATTTATGCCCAGAGTTTTCAAAGCAATTGATATTGATAAAGAACAGAAGGAAATAATGAAGGATTACCTCGACAGACATATGCCGCATGTTATATGTGCAGATGAGGTTAAGAAAGGAAAGATATTCAGGGTGAAGGTAAGAATGGGTGAAAATTATCCTCACCCTGATGATCATGATCACTATATTAGTACCATTCAGCTGTGGAACAGGGAAACACTGCTTGCTGAAACCAAATATTCATCGGGAGCATATGGCAATAAACCTGTCAATGTTGAAGTTGATTTCTTTATCAATGCCCCCGATGTGTCAATGAACTTAACAGCCATGGCTGTATGTACAAAACATGGATTGTGGCAGAGTGAAGAAAAACCAGTGAAGGTTATTTAATATGGCAAAGACAGACACTAAAAAAAGAAGCTGGAGAGACAAATACCGGTTTGCTATTTATAATGATAAGACATTTGAAGAGGTGTGGCGGATGCGGATGACCAGGTATAATGGTTTTCTCCTTCTTGTTTTTCTTGTGCTATTTATTGTGGGGGTAACAGTAATGCTTGTATCATTCACTAACCTCAGGGAGTTCATCCCAGGCTACCCTGATGGAAACACAAGGCGTAATATTATTATGAATGCACTGCGTCTTGATTCACTCGAAAAGGAACTGGATCTAAGGGATCAGTATTTTGCCAACCTTAATGCTATAATATCAGGCAGGGAACCTGTTGACAGGGTTGCAGGGCAGGATACAACAGCCAATTATGAAGATATAACTTTCAATAATTCTGCCGAAGATTCTTTACTCAGGTTACAGGTTGAGCAGGAAGAACAGTACAACCTTTCTTTCATGGCCGGTTACAGTGAAAGGGATATTAATCTCTCAAGTATTCATTTCTTCCCCCCAGTAAAAGGCATCGTTTCAGGTCGTTTTAATCCACGAACCAAGCATTACGGTACTGACATAGTAACCTCACCCAAAGCAGTGGTATCAGCTACACTGGATGGTACTGTAATGTTTACCGGATGGACCATGGAAACAGGCTGGGTTATACAAATACAGCATTCAAATAACCTTATTTCGGTTTATAAGCATAATGCCACACTGCTCAAAGATCCGGGCGATACTGTTGTTGCCGGAGAAGGGATAGCAGTAGTGGGTGATTCAGGTGAATTATATACCTCGGGCCCTCATTTACATTTTGAGATATGGTATAACGGTGAGGCAGTAAATACTGAGGATTATATACTATTTTAATATTTTAGGAGGATAAGCAGTGAAGCGACTGGCTATACTGGGTTCAACAGGTTCAATAGGAACACAGGCACTGGATGTAATTGAAAATCATCAGGATAAATTTTCCATAGAGCTGCTGACAGCGTACAGCAATGTTGATAAACTGGTTCTCCAGGCTAAGAAATTCCTGCCCGATACCGTTATAATTGTTAATAAAGATCATTATAATCTGCTTAAAAACAGATTATCAGGCTTGCCCGTCAAAGTGTATGCAGGTATTGAAGCTGTTGAACAGGTAATTGCCATGAAGGGTATAGACATGGTAGTTGCAGCAATGGTTGGTTTCTCAGGCCTGCTTCCGGTGATAAAAGCAATTGAAGCAGGTAAGGATATTGCCCTGGCAAACAAGGAGACACTTGTTGTAGCCGGACGAATAATAAATGAACTGGTACTTAAGCACGGGGTGCAGGTTATACCCGTTGATTCAGAACATTCTGCCATACTTCAATGTCTTGCAGGAGAATCGGGCAACACTGTTGAGAAGATAACACTTACTGCTTCAGGTGGTCCTTTCAGGAATTACTCATTCAGGGAGCTTAAGAATGTAAAGCCTGAGCAAGCTTTAAAACATCCTAACTGGGATATGGGGAATAAGATAACAGTTGACTCAGCTTCACTAATGAATAAAGGACTGGAGGTTATTGAAGCAAAATGGTTCTTTGACCTGGAACCAGAGCAGATAGAGGTAATAATACACCCGCAATCAATTATTCATTCTTTTGTTCATTTTGCCGATGGTTCAATCAAAGCACAGCTGGCCATGCCGGATATGCGGCTGCCTATAATATACGCTCTTGGATACCCCGATCGTATAGCCACTGAGCTGCCAAGATTTGATTTCAAAGAAAATAACAAGCTTACCTTCGAGAAGGTTGATACAAAAAAATTTCGTAACCTTGCACTCGCTTATGAAGCACTTGAAAAAGAAGGTAATTTACCCTGTGCCATGAATGCTGCCAATGAAGTTGCCGTAGAAGCTTTTCTTAATCATGAAATTGGATTTTTACAAATGACCGAACTTATTGAAGCAATAATGGATAAAACCATGTTTATTCAAAAGCCGGAAATAAAAGATCTGGAAGAAACGAACAGGATAAGCAGATTAGCTGCCAGGGAATATGTAGAAAAACAAATGTGAAATGACAGTATTAATAAAAATATTACAATTCATTTTAAGCCTTTCAGTAATAGTTATCATTCATGAGCTGGGGCATTTCCTTTTTGCAAAATTATTCAAGACAAAGGTGGAGAAGTTTTACCTGTTCTTTGACCCCTGGTTTTCATTATTCAAATTTAAAAAGGGTGAGACAGAATATGGTATAGGGTGGTTACCCCTTGGCGGATATGTAAAAATATCCGGTATGATTGATGAATCAATGGATAAGGAGCAAATGAAGAAACCTCCTCAGCCCTATGAGTTCAGGTCAAAGCCCTCATGGCAGAGATTGATAATTATGCTTGGTGGCGTAGTATTTAATTTCATACTTGCAATGGTACTTTATGTAATAGTACTGTTTTCATGGGGAGAGACATACCTGCCAACAGAAAATGTTAAGTATGGAATAGTGACCGATTCTATAGGTCATGAGATGGGTCTTATGGATGGAGATAAGATAGTCTCTGTTGATGGTAATTATATAGAGAATTTTTATGAAATAGTACCTGATATAATACTGAATGAAAGAAAGAGTGTATCAGTTGACAGGAATGGTGAGATAGTACAAATAAACATTGACAAGAAGTTTATCCCTCATATTATTAAGGGAAAGGGAAGAATTGATGCCCGTTTGCCTTTCATGCCTTTTGAGGTTACCGATTATCAGAAAGTGTCTCCTGCACGGGAGGCAGGAATAATGATAGGAGACAGGCTGGTAGGTATTGATGGGAAACAATTCAAGTTCAATGACCAGTATGTTCATTACCTCGCAGATCAAAAAAGCAGGGAGATAACAGCCAATCTTCTCAGGGGGAATGACAGTCTGTCAATAGACCTGAAAACAACAGATGAAGGAATGCTTGGGATTGTAAGGGGTACAGCCGGACTATTGGAACTGAGAACTGTAAGATACGGCTTTTTCGAATCCATACCTGCCGGTATAACCAAAGGTTTCCATACCCTAAAAGATTACCTCAAACAGTTCAAGCTGATATTTTCAAAAGACACAAAAGCCTATGAATCACTGGGAGGTTTTATTACAATCGGTAGTATTTTCCCAAGTATGTGGGACTGGCATGCTTTCTGGACCCTGACAGCCTTCCTGTCGATAATACTTGCAATAATGAACATCCTGCCTATACCGGCACTCGACGGAGGTCATGTTATGTTCCTGCTGTACGAAGTAATAACCGGTCGAAAGCCAAGTGATAAATTTCTTGAATATGCCCAGCTGACAGGAATGATAATACTTATTACTTTACTGTTATATGCAAACGGAAATGATATTCTTCGTTTGCTGAAGAAATAGTTTTTTTATTAACTTTGTACTGATTATTAATGTAAATAAATCATATTATGAACGTTCTAGCCGGTATGTTTGGCCCTACTGAGATAATTCTTATCGTGCTTGTAGTTGTTATTCTTTTTGGTGGGCGTAAGATTCCCGAGTTGATGAAAGGTATAGGTCAGGGGATGAAAGAGTTTAAGAAAGCCACAAAAGATGAGCCCAAAGAAGAAGATAAACTGGAGGAAAAGTAATCACTTCTGAAATATTTTTTACTGAGCCTGCACGAAGCGGGCTTTTTTTAACTTATCATATATGAAAAATATAGTTTACTTTATTACTTGCATTCTTCTGGCGATTATAACCCAGTCATGTGGTGACTCGGGAGGTGGCCAGGCATTGCTTCCTAATGTATCGGGCAGCTCGGGTGAGGTGCTGGTTATACTTGATAAAGCAAAGTGGGATGGACCGGTAGGACGTAAAATACAGGAGGTCCTTTCTGCACCTATAGATAAATTACCTCAGGCTGAATCTCATTTCGACCTGGTTAATGTGAGCCCTTCTGCTTTTGCAAAACTATACCAGACACACAGAAATGTAATCTTTGTTGATACAGGACAGGATAAAGAAAAACAGATAACTTATCAGGAAAATACATTTGCTTTCTCACAACTGTTAATTAGCCTTCAGGGCAGAAATGATGATGAAGTGATAGATCTGTTGGGTGAGGAAGGGCAGTCAATAATAAATAAAATAAATATTTCTGAACGCGACCGCTGGATCAGGGTTTATAAACAGTCGCTTAACAGCGTAATATTTAATAAGCTAAGGGATGAGCATAAAATGAATATCCATATACCAGCCAATTATTCACTTGATGTTGAAGAAAAAGGCTTCCTGTGGTTTTCATATGAAACACCAACGACAACACAGGCTATACTTATTCATTATTTTGATCATGACGGGAAAAATTATTTCAATAAGGACAGCATTATCAATATAAGAAACAATATGACCATGACTAAGGTGAAAGGACCAACCATGGGGACATACATGGTTATCGAAGATATGGTACCTGTAGATTACCGTCTTTTCAGATTCAGGCAAAGAAACTATGCCGAGATGAGGGGTCTGTGGACATTGGAGAACGGATATATGGGAGGGCCTTTTATTAACCTGGTTACAAAGGACGAAGTGAATGACAGGTTCGTTATGCTTGATGGGTTTGTTTATGCACCTAATGATAAAAAAAGGGAACTGATGCGTCAGGTGGAAGCTATTATTTATACTGTTAGCTTCCCGGATGAATCAGAAATTGTTATTACCCCTGATAAGAAGTAGTTAATCAATCTTTTGCAGGTTCATATTTCTGGTTTCTTAAAACAGGATTGAAGCCGGCTTCCCGGATAATAGACTGCAGCTCTTCACCACTGAACATATATGATGATCCGGCAGCACTAACCACATTCTCTTCTATCATTACCGAACCAAGATCATTGGCCCCGGCATTCAGGGTCATTAATGCTGTATCCCTGCCCGTGGTAAGTATTGATGATTGTATATTGCTGATATTATTAAGCACTATCCTGCTGATAGCTATTATTCTTATATGATCACTTATACGGGTGTTATTGTATACGCTGTATTTCCTTGCCAGCAAAGTGCCTTCATCCTGGAAGGGCCAGGGTATAAAAGTGATGAATCCATAGCTGCCTTCAGGTTTCTGAGCCTGCAGATCACGTATCTTTATAAGGTGTATTATCCTTTCTTCTATGCTTTCAATATGCCCATACATCATTGTTGCAGAGGTGGGCAGGTTCATTTTATGAGCCTCTTTCATCACTTCAAGCCATTCATTTGCTGTAGCCTTGGCCGGAGAAACAATATCCCTTACCCTGTCAACAAGTATTTCGGCCCCGGCTCCGGGCAGGCTGTCAAGGCCTGATCTTACCAGCTCATCAAGGATATACCTGTATGGTTTCCTTTCCATCCTGGCCAGATGGACAATCTCCGGAGGGCCCAGTGCATGAAGCAAAAGTTCAGGGAATTCGCTTTTTAGTTGCGTAAAAAGGTCATTGTAAAATCCAAGTCCCAGGGAAGGGTGCATGCCACCCTGTAGCAATAACTGCCTGCCACCCTTTTCGAAAAGCTCTGTTATTTTTTGCCTGTATTCATCGATCGTGGTGATATAGGAATCAGGATGACCGGGGGTACAGCAAAAATTGCAGAACTTACATTGTGAGAAACATACATTTGTAATATTGACATTGCGGTCAATTATCCAGCCAGCATTATTACCTGGCACATGTTTCTCCCTGAGGAGCTTTGCCAGGTTCATAAGCTCTGTTAAGGGAGATTCCCTGTATAGTCTTACTGCTTCTTCAACACTGAGAGGATCAAGCCTGAGAGCTTTTGCAATTATGTCTTCCCTGCATTTCATCAATTGACAAAGGTAGTTGATTATCTATAATACATTCAAATTTTATTAACTTTACATCTTTTCAGAACTCCTTATAATCTAACAATGTATCCACGTGTCGAGATAAAGAAAGATATACTACCTGACACTTCAGTCGCGGTAATAATTAAAGATGATAAACTACCTGATTGGTTGGTGCTTACAAAAACCGAACATGAGTATGCAAGAAGATGTATTTCAGATGCCGAAGATATAATAATTATCAATTCATATTATAAGCTCACAATAATAATACCCGAGAAAGAATTTGCTGAAACAGGAAGGAAATACGAAGAACTAAGAAGAAGGGCAGCCAAAGTAAAAGATATTCTTAAGGAGCATAAGAAAGAAGAAATAATGATTTCGGCGGAGCATGATATTCAGTCTTTGCTTGCCTTTACAGAGGGATTGATCTTAAGCAGTTATATTTTCAATAAATATAAAAAGGAGAACGGTAACAATAAGTATTACCCTGCTGATATCTATTTGACAGGAGACACGGATCCCGGCGAAGTGGAATGGCTGAATGCTGTTAATAAAGCGGTATATTTTGCCCGGGACATGGTTAATGAACCCAATAATTTCCTTAATGCTGTTGATTTTGCCGGTATTATCAAGGAATATACAGGTAATGCAGGTGTTCAAACAGAGGTATATGAAAAGAAGAGAATAGAATGTTTAAAAATGGGGGGTATACTGTCAGTAAACAGGGGTAGCCTGGATCCTCCTACTTTCAGCATACTTGAATGGAAACCTGGTAAGCCTGTTAACAGCAAGCCTGTAGTACTGGTTGGTAAGGGCGTTATGTTTGATACCGGTGGCATTAATCTTAAACCCACCAACTATATTGAAGAAATGAAATCCGATATGGCAGGAGGAGCAGTAGTGGCAGCGGTACTGGCAGCAATAGCTGAAGCAGGTATTGATATTCATGTTATTGGTTTGATACCAGCAACTGACAATCGCCCGGGAGGAGATGCTATTGTGCCGGGGGATATTATCACCATGTATAACGGGACTAAGGTAGAAATAATAAACACAGATGCAGAAGGAAGATTGATCCTGGCCGATGCTCTCGGTTTTGCCATTAATTATGATCCATCACTGGTTATTTCTGTTGCTACCCTGACAGGTTCGGCTGAAAATGCATTTGGTAACCAGGCTATTGCTGCTATGGGGAATGCTGAAAGAGATTTTTTTGACCTTCTTGTCGAATCGGGTAAAAATGTTTATGAGCGCCTTGCAGAAATGCCCTTTTACGAAGAATATGGTGAAATGATAAAATCAGAGATAGCTGATCTGAAGAACCTGGGGGAGAAGAAAGCAGGAGCAATTACAGCTGGTAAGTTCCTGGAACATTTTACAGCTTATCCTTATATTCATCTGGACATTGCAGGTTGTGCTTTATCACAGAAAACTGAATATTACAGGCCCAGGGGAGGAACGGGTACAGGAGTAAGGTTGCTGGCTGATTTTATCAGGAGAATAGAAAATGATATGAAGGATAAGAAAAAATAGCTAAAATGACAAACAAGGAGCAGATTATAGTAGGTATAACACATGGTGATATAAATGGGATAAGTTATGAAGTAATTATTAAAACCCTGATGGATAACAGGATTATGGAAAAGTGTACACCTGTGGTATATGGCTCTCCCAAGGTGGCTGCTTATCATCGTAAAGCATTGAATATAACTAATTTCAGCTTTGTCAATATAAGGGATGCAGCCGAGGCCAATCATAAAAAGGCCAATATAATAAATTGTCTTGATGATAATGTTAGGGTTGAACTGGGTAAGTCCACACCCATGGCGGGAAAGTCAGCTGTAATACCTCTGGAAGCTGCAGTTGAAGACCTGAAGGAGAATAAAATAGATGTGATTGTTACCGCCCCGATCAATAAGCATAATATTCAATCTGATATATTTAATTTTCCGGGTCATACTGAATATCTAAAACATAAGTTTGATGTGGACGATGCCCTTATGCTTATGGTATCAGAAAATATCAGGGTAGGGGTTGTAACAGGTCATATGCCACTGCGTAATGTCCCTGATAATCTGAGTAAGGAAATCATAATCAGAAAGATAAAGATAATGGATAGTTCTCTTACCATTGATTTTGGTATTAGGAAACCACGTATTGCAGTGCTTTCTTTAAACCCTCACAGCAGTGATAGTGGATTGCTAGGTGATGAGGAAAAAGAAATAATAATCCCGGCAATTGAGGAGGTATCAGAAGGAGGAATTTTTGCATTCGGGCCATATCCTTCTGACGGATTTTTTGGTTCGGGAGCATATACCAGTTTTGATGGAATAATGGCAATGTACCACGACCAGGGATTAACTCCCTTTAAAACTCTGGTACGGGGCGAAGGTGTTAATTACACTGCAGGACTGCCTGTTATACGTACATCACCATCACACGGCACGGCATATGAGATAGCAGGGAAGGGAACAGCTTCTGAGAATTCATTCAGACATGCATTATACCTTGCATGTGATATTTTCAGAAACAGGGTAATGTACAGGGAAATTACCGGTGACTCTCTCAAGCCACATGACCTTGATACAAATACGGAGGAACCCGATGAGCTGCCGCCTGATGAAGAAAACTCAAATGACACATTATGATTGAATATATCAAAGGAAAGATTGAATCACTTACTCCCACTTATGTGATACTGGATACAGGGGGCATGGCATATTTTATTAATATTTCTCTTTATTCATTTACCATGCTTGAAAAGATGGACGAATGCAAACTACTTGTACATGAGATAATAAGGGAGGATTCCCATATGCTGTATGGATTCATCAGTGAAGAGGAAAGATATATTTTCAGACAACTTATTTCGGTATCCGGGGTAGGAGCAAATACAGCACGTATGATGCTCTCATCGGTTGAAGCATCAGGCATAGAGGAGGCAATACTGAAGTCAGATGTAGGTATGCTTAAGGGAATAAAAGGAATAGGTGCAAAAACGGCACAACGTATAATAGTTGATCTTAAAGACAAGGTAGGTAAAACAGCAGATGCAGGTGAAATATTTGCGGATGAAGGCAATACTATAAGGGAAGAAGCGTTTACAGCATTAGTGATGCTTGGTTTTCCTAAAAACTCCGTTAATAAGACCCTCGATAAACTTCTCAGGGAGGACAGGGATCTTACAGTGGAGCAACTGATAAAGAAAGCCTTAAAAATATTGTAGAACTGAACAATACTGATATTGAGATCAGGGTCTGTAAATAGAGCTTACCTGCCTGTTATAACCTTTTTTATCCTTTGTTTCCTCCCGGGAATAATGGTTAAAAGTCAGGATGTGAGCCTTGATACCACCGCTAATCTAAGATACCATTTTAATGACCGCTCGGGAATACCATGGGAGAAACAGGTAATTTCACCTCTTAAAATGAATATGCCCTCCAATTTCTCCAGCAAAGTAGTCTATGACCCGGAGAAAAATGAGTATATATATTACGAGAAGCTGGGAAACTTTGATTACAGGCAGCCTGTTCATATGAGCCCTGATGAGTATTATGATTTTGTATTTGAGAATTCAATAAGGGAATACTGGCGTTATAAATTTACCGGAGACGAATCCTTGGCAAGAGGTTCATTAATACCACAGATTCAATTCGGGGGAGAGGCTTTCGATAAGATATTCGGGTCAAACATAATAAATATTATACCACAGGGATCAGCTGAACTAATATTTGGGATAAATATTTCCAGGACTGAAAACCCGACACTTTCAGAGAAACTAAGGACAATACCAACCTTTGACTTCCAGGAGAAGATACAGATGAATGTCACCGGTTCAATAGGTGATAAAATGCAGCTGGGTATTAATTATAATACCGAAGCTATGTTCGATTTTGAGAACAGGACAAAACTGGAGTATTCAGGTGATGAAGATGAAATAATAAAAAAGATTGAAGCTGGCGATGTCACACTGCCCCTGCCTGGTACCTTGATCACGGGCAGCCATAGCCTGTTTGGGCTGAAGACTGAGCTGCAGTTTGGAAGGCTTACAGTCACAAGTGTCTTTTCACAACAAAAAGGTGAATCTTCAACACTTAATGTTAAGGGAGGTGCTCAGTTAAGCGACTATGAAGTATCAGCTGATGAATATGAGGCCAATAAGCATTTCTTCCTTTCACATTACTTCAGGGATATTTATGATGATGCAATGAAAAACCTGCCGGTGATAAGCTCAGGTATCAATATCGAAAGAATTGAAGTATGGATTACAAATAAGACAAGTAATTATGAGGAAACAAGGAATATACTGGCACTGATGGATATTGCAGAAGATCAACCACATATATATAATAATGTACCTGCTTTCCAATCTATCCCGGGAGCCGGGCCGTACCCTGATAATGAGGTGAATGGATTATATTCCCAGCTTTCATCTGCATATTCAGGGACAAGGGATGTGGATAAAATAACCGATACTTTTTATCCTATTACCCAGGATTTTGAAATAGGAACACATTATGAAAAAATCGAGAATGCAAGGAAATTAACTGAACGTGAATATACTGTAAACAAACAACTGGGTTTTATTTCGCTTAATGTAGCCCTGAATAATGATGAAATACTGGCTGTAGCTTATGAATATACAATGGGGGGAAGGGTTTACAAGGTGGGAGAATTTTCAACAGATGGTATAACTGCTCCGGATGTATTATACCTTAAATTACTCAAAGGGACAAATCTTACTCCCCGGTTGCCAACATGGGAACTGATGATGAAGAATATCTATGCCCTTGGTGCATACCAGATAGAAAGGCAGGATTTCGAGCTACATATCCTTTACCAGGATGATGAAACAGGTAATTCAATCAATTATATTCCTGAAGGTAACCTGAGTGATCAAATATTGCTAAATGTGATGGAACTGGATAATTTGAACAGCCAGCTTGACAGGGAACCGGATGGAGTATTTGATTATGTGGAAGGGATCACTATTGAGCCTTCAAAAGGAAGGCTGATATTTCCTGTGCTGGAACCATTTGGAAGCCACCTGAGAAGTAAATTTACTGACCAGGCCCTGGCCAACAGGTATGTCTTCCAGGAATTATATGATTCAACACAAACAAAAGCTATACAGAGTGCTGAAAAGAATAAATTTAAAATATCAGGTACCTATTCTTCAGCTTCAGGATCTGAAATATATCTTAATGCTGTAAATATTCCCCGGGGTGGTGTTAAGGTCACCGCCGGAGGTGTTCCTCTTACCGAGAATGTGGACTTCACCGTTGATTATAATGCCGGCAGGGTAGAAATTATCAACCCGGCATTAATCGAATCTCAAACT
>DOZA01000096.1 GCA_003518245.1 Bacteroidales bacterium
CCCTTTCCAATATACTTAAGGATCATTTTATTTTCTACCTTCCGAAAGATTATGTGAGTGGTGATTTCTATTATGCGTATCAGGATGCAGGATATACGGTTATAGCTGCAGGCGATTGCACCGGGCATGGAGTACCGGGAGCATTATTATCAATACTGGGTATTAGTTTTCTTAATGAAATATTGCAGATAAGATCCGTCCCCCGTGCCAACAGGGTGCTTAACAATATGAGGGAAAAGGTAATGGATGCACTGGACCAGAGGGGACAGGATTGTGAACCAAAAGACAGCATCGATATTGCTCTTTGTGTTTATGAACCCTTCAGATCAGTTATACAATATTCAGGTGCCAACAGGCCACTAATAATGGTTAGTGGCGGAGAACTGAAAGAAATAAAACCTGATAAAATGCCAATAGGAGTGGCTCCTATTGAAGAAGTATCATTTACAAATCACAGAATAGAAGTAAAAGAAGGTGACCGGTTTTATATGTTTTCTGATGGCTACCCTGATCAGTTTGGTGAAGAAACAAATAAAAAATTCAGAATACAGAACTTCAGGCATCTAATATCTAATGTCTCAGGATGGAGTATGGACAAGCAAAAAGAGCATATAGAAAATATCTTTTATGACTGGAAGGGAAATTCTATACAGATAGATGATGTACTGGTTATGGGTTTTGAAATCTAATAAATTATGAAATTACAGGCTTTTCGAATAGAAAATTTCAGGTCAATTGTTGATACAGGTATGCAAACTATATCGCCTGATAATATTACCTGCCTGATTGGTCAGAACGAATCAGGAAAGACATCAATACTGGAAGGATTACAGGTGTTTTCATCAGGAAATATATCGGAGGATGTGCTAAGAAGCGACCTGTCATTACCAAGAGTAACATGCAGATTCGGGGCCCCTGAAGGATACTTTAAAAATAAATTACGCCCGGTAAATGATGAATTTGACAGGATAATAGATTCGCTGGATACCATTACTCTTGTGCGTTCATGGAAAGCTGATCTAAAATCACAGGTAGATATAGGAGGGGAGTTATTAGTATATTTTGAAGAATCAGAGGAGAAGAAAAACAAGGTGTTAACTGAGATAGGAGAAAAAATTAATGAACTTTTTTCTGAACTTAACGATAAGAGAGCCAAAAAAGAAACACTAAGTTCAGAACAGATTGATATACAACAAAAACTGGATAAACACCCGGCAAAAAGAACTGGCCTGAAACTATTCAAAAAGAAAACTGATGATCTAAAAGACGATAACGATAATACAATAGATGAACTTAATAATGCTCTTGAAAAAAATCGTAAGGACATAAATAATATCAATGCTTTTCTGGATGATAATAGTACACTTATCAACGTTGTTGATGAGTGGTCGGATATAGTATCTGTGCTTGATGATGTAAACAACAGACTAGATGAAATTTCTTTGCGTCTGGAAGAAAGACATCAGACAATGACATTATTATCAGGCCCTTCTATGGCTGATCTGTCACGTGGAGAATGGGAAAAGGTGCTTAGTGAATATAAATCTGCAAATACCAGGAAAGAAGAGCTTGAGAAAGAGCGTGATCTGAAAATATTAAAGTTTGGTTTTGTCCAGGAAGGTCTTGATGAAGAGAAAGCAAGTGCTAAACTGCGGAAAATAAAAAGAGACAGGCATAATGAATACCTTACAAGGGAGCTTGGCGAACTATTCCTGGGTGATTGTCCTCATTTTAAGATATTTGAGGATTTTGGAAGCCTGTTGCCTAACAGGATAGATATGGAAGACCTGGTTTCAGACAACCAGAATGTAGAAGGATATAAGGCTGCAAGAAATTTCCTGACCCTGGCCGAACTGGATTATACTTTCTTTCAACAACCTTCATCACGGATTCTTAAACAGAAGATTGAAAATCTTAACGCTAAGCTTACACTTGATTTCCAGGACTTCTGGCAACAATATGTAGGTAAGCATAATAAAATCAGGATAAATTTTGAGCTTGACCATTATAGTACCAATCATGGTGAGAAAGCAGGGAAACCATATCTTGAATTCTGGGTAAAGGATGAAGGTGAACGATTATACCCCAAGCAACGGAGCCGCGGGGTGAGATGGTTCCTTTCATTTTACCTTGAACTGATGGCTGCTTCAAAAAAAGGGAAGAAGCAAATCATACTTCTGGTGGATGAGCCCGGGGTGAGCCTGCATGCCAGGGCACAGGAAGATGTACTGAAAGTTTTTGAAGATATTAAGGAGAATATGCAGGTTATATATACCACACATTCACCCAACCTTGTCGATATTAATAAACTACACCGGGTGCTGGCTGTGCAAAGAGATGATGTAGCTAACCACAGGTCAACCACAGTGATACTCGATGCTGCACGACTTGGTGATGCTTCACCCGATACACTGTCGCCACTTCAGAGTATAATGGGAAACCCGGTAGGTAACCAGGAGTTTTCTATCGATAAATATAATATTATTGTTAATGATGTGGGTACATTTTATCTGATGAATGCTGCCATGAATTTAACAGGTTATAAGGGGAAAATTCATTTTATCCCTTCAACCGATTCTTCATCAATACCACTTATGTGTAATATCCTTATGGGATGGGGTATGAAGTTTGCCGTTCTGCTTTTCCATAACGAGAAAGAAATTGAGGTGGCAAGACAGCTAGAGAAAATTGTGTTCACTGATAGCCCGGGTGAGAATGAATATATTATCATTATGCCCGATGATTTTAAAAATGCTGAAGATCTGCTGTCAACACTTGATTTTAAAAATATGATATTGAAATCAAGGGAAGGGATTACTGTATGTAATTCGGAATATATCAGCAGTAATGACCTTCCCCGTAATTTCCTCATGAGTAAGTTCCTGGGTGACATAAATAAAGGAAATATCTCGAGATCTGATCTTGATGAGGAATCGAGGGAAAACCTTGTGCTGCTGATTAATATACTTCAGAGATTCAAATAGAAATTATCCTCTTATTAGCCCCTTCAATCTGCAATCACCGGCTGCTCGCGAGCTCGTCACCCTCGTCCCGGGTCCCCGGGATCCTCGGTTTCATCACTCCATCATTCCTTGCTGTAAACCGGATAAATATCCCTGGGTATATTCTTGTATTCTATATTGGTAAGATCCGCTGGCCCCAGTCCCGGTGCATCAACTTCGAATATAGCCCCGGCAAGGCCGTTCTCATAAAATCCACGCCTGAAATGAACTCTTGATTTAAGTGAAATAATATCTATCTCATCTAAACTAAGATCCAGGTTGCCAAGTATATCTGTATCAGTTACCTGGTGGAGATCTGGCGTTATTATAACAGTATTATTATCACCAAATTTCAATACAGCAACTTTATCATACCTCCCATACTTATTAAAATAAGCAAGTGTGCCGGATATTTCAACAGGATCACCGGCATACTTATCCGCATATCCTCCAACAGCCACTGTCACCGTGTCAGCGGCCTGCCTGCCTGTCTCTTTCAGTTTGTCAATGAGCCTCTTGTCCGATATGGTTGCTATGCAGAAATTACTGGCACCCTGTTTAATCAGTTCGGACAGAATATGAGTTGAGTTACCTGTTCTGTCACTGTGATCAGCTATAACAACCGGTGTATTACCCCTTTTGGCAGCTGCAATACTGAGTCGTACTCCCTCTGCTGTATCAGGTAATTTTTTCCCTGCAAATTCATGTCTTACTCTCCAGATATAATTGTTCATATCATCCGCTATTCTGTCTGCCAGCTCCTGGTCATCGTTTGTTATTACCATTACAGTCGCGCCCACATCAGGCACATCAGCATAAGCAAAACCAAATGCAACAGAAACACAGACTCCAGGTATACGGTCTTCCCATCTCCTGGCTCTTTCCATTATTTCCATGGCCGGGGATACACCTGTTCCCTGGAATACACTTGGAGTAATAACACCCGGTTTACGTGTTGACATTACTGGATTATAGTTACTTCTCAGGATATTAATCATTAACCTGGCTGCTCTCTCTCCCTGGTAGTATGAATCGTAATGAGGATATCGCTTAATTATTATTACCCCCGAAGCAACATCGGATAGCTCATGATCTTCATTTGCATGAAGATCGAGAGTTACTATAACAGGTATGTCACCGGCTATCTTACGAATCCTCCTGACTATCTCAGCCTCAGGTTTGGGTATCCCCGTTACTGCCATAGCACCATGCAAAGAAAGATATATACCATCATAGGGGCCTTTATTTAAAATATCTTCCTGCATTGCACCGGTATATTTATCAAAAGCTTCACGGGTTATCCAGCTGCCTGAAGATCCTCCAACAGCTCCCCTAGGTGATGTTATACCTTCAAGCTGAGCGCAACCATATTCAGTAATTCGATCAACAAACCCGTTTATATATGAATTTGCATTCAATAACTGATCCCCTTTTAGGGGAGGTCCGTAAAACTCAAACTCATTTATACCTGTAGGGCGTGGACAAAAAGTACATGTTTCATGTGAAAAGGTTGCTATACCGATCTTGTAATCATCAGTTTCCTGCTGTTTACTATTATCGCAGGAAAACAACAAAAGAACGGAGATGCAAAGTATTAATGATTTTTTCATTTGGTTGTAAGTTTAATTACCATACCAAGTTAAAAAAAAAGGATCATATTTACTACCTTGTAGAACTGGTAATAAAACTTTAACGCAATGAATACTAAGCAGCGTTTGTCAATTTTCTTGTTGATAATTTTAATGGCACCGGTTATAAAGGCCCAGGTCTATCCGGGAGAGAGATGGCAGATAGCAAATGAGCCGTATGAGATGGGTTTTGATATGAAAAAGCTGGAAAATGCAAAAGAATACTCTGATTCAATAAGTACTGCTGCTGTTGTAATAGTTAAGTCCGGAATTATAGTCTATGAATGGGGAGAAGTGGATAAAAAATATATGACTCATTCAATAAGAAAGAGTTTCCTTAGTGCACTTTATGGTAACTATGTAAGGAAGGGCATTATTAACCTTGACAAAACTGTGTATGAACTGGGTCTGGACGATGAGCCACCTCTTTCAGAGATTGAAAGGAAAGCTACTCTTAGAGATTGCCTCAAAGCCAGATCAGGAATATATCACCATGCACTTTATGAATCAGAGCGTATGAAAAACCTGAAGCCGGATAGACATAGCCAGATACCCGGGACACACTGGTATTATAATAACTGGGATTTCAATGCTTCAGGTACAGCTTTTGAAAAACTTACCGGTAAGAAGATCTTTACAGCAATTGAAGAAGAGATTGCTGTACCAATTGGTATGGAGCACTTTTCTTCAGATGATGGCTGGTACGTTACAGGCGATGAATCTATCCACCCGGCTTATCCCTTTATTATTACGGCACATGACATGGCCAGGTTTGGCTTACTTATGCTGATGAAAGGCAACTGGAATGGTAAACAATTAATCCCGGCCGATTGGGTGGAAGAAAGCACCCGGTACCATTCAGATGCATGCCTCTATGGAAGTGATGGCTATGGATACATGTGGTGGGTGGCACATGAACATAATAAATATTCACACCTTCCAGGTGTTGACCTGCCGGAGGGTACATATTCAGCCAGAGGTGCTGGTGGACATTATATTATGATAATACCTGCATACAACCTTGTTGTTGTGCACAGGGTTGATACTTTCGAAGATAATTCAGTTTCATCAGCTGAGTTCGGAAGATTGCTGAAACTGATCCTGGATGCTATGATATTGAAAGTATAGATAATGAAATGAAAGAAAATTACAGGGAAATTACCTGCCTCGCGCTTGGTGATTCATATACTATAGGGGAAAGTGTTGATCCGTCATTGAGGTGGCCCGTGCAGCTTGTCAATAAACTGAGGAATGAAAGTATAAATATGTCTGATGCAGTAATTATTGCAAGAACAGGCTGGACAACAGATGAAATTGATGCATTCAATAGGTTGATAAGTGAAGAGTGTGGTAATGCAGGTATAAAATATTTTAATATTACTGATATCTCAAGGGAAGCATCGCTTGATTCTTCACTGGTAGCTGCTGATGGGTTGCACCCCTCAGGCAAAATGTACGGTTTATGGGTCGACAGTGG
>DOZA01000409.1 GCA_003518245.1 Bacteroidales bacterium
CAATTTTATAGAAATTAACCACCTGCATCCCGCCATCATCCTCATTATGACCTATGAGAACATTACCACTGGCTGATGCTTTCCTGCCTACAATTATCGTCGAGCAATCATATGCGTCGTGGATAACCTGGCTATATGCCTGAGAAGACAACAGTATAATTACGCTTAATAAGTACAGTTTTTTCATTAAAATCTTTTTTATTACATTATTTAAAAATATGAAATGTTCTTTAAATAATTCATGTTGTATAAAACAATAAGGTTAGAAAAGTCAAAATAAGTATGTATTGAGTGTTTTATTATCGCTGGACTACAATTGCTTTTTGACCAGAAATATTTGAATTTTTAATTTTTATCTCTTATATTTGTATAGAAGCTCATGCTATTAGCATAAGAGGAGTGAATAAAGGTAATGGTTATGTGAAAGAACAGGATTGTATTGCAGACATTGACTTTCACAATTAGGACCTCCGTTAAAATGGAGAGTCTTCCTTATTATCAGACAGTAGATTCCGGGATTATCTTTTAAGAGAACCCGTTCCCTTCTTCTATAACCAACCTTCACTCCTCTTTTTTTATTAAATATTTCCTGATTACAGTCTTAAGAAAATCTAATTATCTTAGCAAAAAAATATCGGGCCTAATGAAAACTCATATCAGGCGTAGAGAGAATAATAAAGAACTGATTATCGTATTTGGAGGCTGGGGAATAGATCAGAATGCTTTTATTCCCCTATGTACAGAAGCACATGATTTTATTCTTTATTATAACTACTCGGCTGATGAACCTCTCGTTTTACCTGATCGTAAAACATACGGATTGGTGGTTCTTATTGGCTGGTCACTGGGAGTATGGGCAGCTGAATATATGTCAGAATCAATGAATCTTAATCCGGACATTAACATTGCCGTTAATGGGACGCCTGTGCCTGCTGATAACAGATATGGCATTCCTCTTGATATATTTGAGGGCACTCTAAATAATATCAATGAGGCGGGTATGGAAAAATTTAATATAAGACTTTTTGGTAGCAAGAGCATACTTGAGGAAAACACAGAAAAACTGTCAAGAAGGAGCATAGCTTCGTATAGTGCTGAGCTAAGGTGGTTATATAACAGGATAATGGAGAATCCTGATAAGAAATATAGATGGGATATAGCATTATCTAGTATACATGACCGGGTCTTTCCTCCTGATAATCAGATTAATTACTGGAAAAACAGGAAAGATACCCGGCATCTTACCGTTGATCTTCCACATTATCCATTTTATCACTGGGGAACTTTTAACAATATGATAAAAGATCTTCTTGACAGAACAGGATTAAATTTCGAGGAAAATGCATACCATGGAAATGGCTGATATAAGAGGTCCTCAATTACTAATTGACAAGACAAAATGTATTGCCAACATTGATAGAATCTACAATAAAGCCCATAAAAATAATCTATTGTTCAGACCTCATTTCAAAACACACCAGTCTGTTGCCATAGGAAGGTGGTTCAGGGAATATGGTGTTGACAGGATTACTGTCTCATCAATTAAAATGGCTTACTATTTTGCTGCTGACGGATGGAAGGACATACTTGTAGGAATAGCTTATAACCCCAGGGAATATGATCTTTATGAAAATCTATCTGACAAATGTAATCTACAGGCAACTATTTGCTGTCCTGAAGCTGCCAGTATTCTTTCCAGGCAGTGCAGGTTCCCGATGGAGGTAATGTTAAAAATCGACACTGGATATAACCGGACAGGTATAAGGTGGGATGATACATCAGGATTAAAAGTAACCATTGATCATCTCCTCAAAAACACTAATATCAAAATAAAGGGTTTAATGACTCATGATGGGAGCACTTATGGGCTTAATAACAGGGAATTGATTATCGAACACTATATGACCTCTGTGAAAAGGATTAATATATGCCGTGATAATTCAGGTTTGGATGATGCAATGATATCTGTTGGAGACACTCCTTCAGCCTCACTGGCAACAGAATTTAAGGGAGTAGACGAAATCAGGCCCGGAAATTTCGTTTTTTATGATCTTATGCAGTATATAAACAGCTCATGCAGGTTTGAAGACATAGCAATTGCACTTATTGCACCCATTATAGATATCAGGCCGGCATCGGGGACTCTAGTGGTTCATGGCGGATCAGTACACCTTTCAAAAGAAAACATTAAGATAGGCAACCAACAGGTTTATGGTATGCTGGCCAGCACAGACAATAAAGGCTGGCATAAACCTTTAAATGAGGTTTATTTATCTTCACTGTCACAGGAACATGGAATAGTTAAATGTTTTGACAACAGTTTATTAAGTTGTTCTAAACCTGGCGACCTGATTGCAATTATCCCAGTACATTCTTGTCTTACAGCTGATTGCATGGGAAGTTATATGCTTACTAGTGGTGAGTATATTGATCATATGAGGGGAATCTCTCAGGACTCAGTATTCTCTTTGTGATAGCGGTAGTAACAGAATAAACCCAGCTTATAAATATTGAAAATCTTAAGTGAACACTTTGTTGACCTGAGCATTATTTCAATCCTTCTCTGTCTTTTCCTGTAGACATAAGCAAGTAACCTGGTGATACCTAATGGTTTGAGTAGATTATAGTATCTCAGTAGACATACCACACTGGCGAATGTTCTATTGTCTGTTACCTTATCATAAAGAATATTCAGATTGCTGATACTATCCCTTGTTTTGAGAACATAATCACGATTTGACTCCAGCCCGTCATGGATCAGGTTATTTTCTATATGTGCAATTTTAATTCCCGCTTTCTTAAGCTGGTATGCAAATAGGGTATCTTCGTGACCGTATTTCTTCAGCTCTTCATTAAACCTGAACTTGTCTAATATTGACCTTTCTATAAGGAAATTAAAACCAGAAAAGTTTGAATATGGTCTTTTCTTTCTCTTCTTTAAAGATTTTCTCTCATGATAATAACCGTAATGCCATCTAAGGTATTTATCAGGATTGTCCGGTGGTACTTTATGATAGTCTGTTCCACCAAATATCACAGGTGCCAGATTATAATTTTCCAGCCACCTTTTAATGTACTCTTTTGGATTGCCCTGGATAAGAACATCAGCATCAATATAAATAAGATAATCACTGGTTGCTCTATCTGCAAGCATATTTCTTATAGTAGCCCTTCCTACATTGTTTTCGCTTACCAGTAAACTCACCTTATCTAGTTTACTCAGTGCTTCATACATGCCCAGATATTCAGAAGAGCACCCATCTGCTCCTATAATTATCTCATCAATCTCCTCAAAATCTTTTACTGCCTGTTGCAATCCGGTAACAAGTGAGTCTAAATCGTAATCAAAAACCGGAATTAAAATCGAAATCATACCACCCTTAATTGAATGTCAAATATAGAAAATATTGCTGGATGAAACCAGAATAATTTGGAAAGGTATTTGTAACCACTACTTTTGTTCTGTATTATAAAGACTGAGTATAATGCTAAGAATAATAGTATCAATAATATCATTGTTTATTGCATCCGGCTTATACGCAGGCAAAAAGGATATATGTAATATATCATTTGACCTGGCAGGTAACGGCAATAGCTATGTCAGCCTGGCTTATCACCTTGGAGACAGGCAATATATAAAGGATACAATATATACCGATGTTAAGGGCCATGCTCTTTATCGTAAACAAGAAGCTCTTGAAAAGGGACTTTATATGATCATTTTTCCGGATAACAATCTTTTCGAAATGATTATTTCTGACGATCAGGAATTTAGTATTAGCTGCAATGTTGAAGATATAATAAACACACTCAGTTTTACCGGGTCCGGGGAAAACAGCGCATTTATTAAATACAGGAAAAAATGGATGAAGTTTCAGGACGAAGCTACAGAACTCAGAAAAAGTCTTAATAATCAAACCAGCAGGGATTCAATAGATATTATTAAGAAACAGCTTACTTCAATGGAAAGGGAAATACTGGGATATATTGAAGAAACTGCTCAGAAGTATCAAGACAGCCTTTTATCTGCTATGCTTTATGCCATGTTACCAATTGAAATACCTGAATTTGATATACCATTAAATACAGCTAACAGTGATTCATTAAGGTGGATAATGGGATATCATTACAACAAGGATCACTTTTTCGATAATACCAGACTGGATGATCCCAGGCTTATCCGCACACCTATCCTTCATAATAAGTTAAAGACATTTTTTACCAATGTAGTTATCCAGGCGCCTGATTCTTTGATGCCGGAGGTAAAAAAAATTATAAGTATAGCTGAAACAAATCATGAGACCTTCCGGTATGTTATTGCTTTCCTTTTTAATCATTTCAGAGAAAGCCAGATAATGGGACATGATGCTATCGTGGTTATGATTGCTGAAGAGTATTATTTAAGCGGTACAGTCGACTGGGTTGATGAGAAATTCCTGGATGAGCTAAAGAAAGATGTTGCAATGATAAAGCCCAATCTGATAGGTAAGAAAGCAGTAAATATTACCATGGATACATTTTCCGGGGTACGTAAATCATTATATGATATAAACTCGGAATTTACTATCCTCTATTTCTGGGAACCGAATTGCGGGCATTGTAAAACGGTAACCCCTGAGTTAAAGGATTTTTACTCCAGGCACAGGAATGGAGAAATTGAAGTATTTTCAGTATGTACACAGGATAACAAAAAAGAATGGGAGAATTATATTATAGAAAACGGCCTGGAATGGATAAATGGCTGGGATCCTGTAAGGAGCACCGGTTACGCTTATTATTATAATGTAAGGGCAACACCTCTGATTTATGTTCTTAATAAGAATAAGGAAATTATAGCAAAGAAGCTTCCGGTATCACGCCTGGAGGAATTTATTAGTCAATACAGACGTATGAATAATTATTAAATATTATCCTTTTAATACCCTTTTCATATACAGAATAAGGCTATAAATATCTTTGAACTTCATCTTTTCGACCGAGCTTTCATATACCCAGGTATATTCACCTTCTTTTTCTGATGTTATCTTAACAGAGGGGCTTACTGCTTCTTTTTTAGCCCTTATACCGAGCCTGTTTAAGGCTCTTTCGGTCCAGTAAAGCATCAAACCTTCACCTTCCAGTTTTATTGTCATTCTTGTTCGCACAGGGTAAGTAAAAACTCCTTCGCCGGGTATAAATGTCAGGTCTGAGTCAATAAAAAGATGATCAAATTTACCTGAAAGAGCCAGATCTTCAGGTGATCCCTGTACAATACCTTTTTCTGTTGCGAGCCATACCTTGTCAGCTTCCCTGATGGCAATATGAATATCATGTGAAGAAAACACTACTGATTTATTATTTTCCGCGGACAATTTCCTCAGGAGTTCCACCAGCTCGTACCTGTTTGGGAGATCGAGGAAAGCTGTCGGTTCATCCAATATAATCAGTTCGGTGTCCTGTGCCAATGCTCTGGCTATCATCGCTCGCTGTTTCTCTCCATCCGACATCTCCCCGATATTCTTACCTGAAAATTTCATAAGACCGACACTATCAATCGATCTGTTTATGATTGCCCTGTCTGACTCAGTCAAACGACCCATCCAGTTAGTATGGGGGAATCGTCCCAGTGCCACGAGTTCAAAAACAGACATATTATATACACTTATTCCACCTGTAAATACAAAGCTTATTTTTCTTGCCAGCTCGGCTCCTGAAAATTGATTCAGGTTCTTTTTTGACAATAATATTTCACCCTTTATCACAGGATGAAGGCCTGAAATTGTTTTCAATAGTGTGCTCTTTCCTATCCCATTAGGTCCAAGCAAAGAAACCATCTCCCCTTTTATTACTGAAAGATTGATGGAGGGTAATAATACCTTTTCACTTTTAGTGCCTGCATTATAGCCTATACTGAGTGATTTCAGGTTCAGTATGTCATGATAATCATTCATTATGATAACCTGATGAATTTATTCCTTCGTATAATTATCCATATAAGCACGGGTATTCCAATTAATGCTGTCACTGAATTAACAGGCAGCAACCTCCCGTTTCCCGGCAGCTGGCTTATAATGTCGCTGGCCAGCAGAGCAATACCTCCTATGAGCATAGTCCCGGGAATAAGGTAATTATGTGATGAGCTGGCAAAAACCATACGGCAAATATGAGGCACAGCAATACCTATAAATGCCAGTGGTCCGCAAAAGGCTGTAACACTTCCCGCCAGTATACTTGTACTTATAAATATTAATATCCTGGCACTGCGCACCTTCAGACCCATGCTCCTGGCATGTTCTTCCCCCAGCAGAAGAACATTCAACATTTTTATTGTAATTAAGCTGAGGGATAATCCTGTTATGACACTAATAATTAATACATTCAACTGTTTCCACGACAGGTTTCCCAGGCTTCCCATTGTCCATATAACAAATGATTTCAGCATTGATTCATTACTGAAATACTGCATAATACTTACAATGGCAGATACAGCACTTGCAAACATAATTCCCAGTATCAGTACAGTCATTATATCCCTCACTCGAATCGATACAAACATTATTAGAATAAGCACTAGCCCTGATCCCAGCCAGGCTGCAGCCACTAATGCCCAGCTGTTAAAAAATATTGAAATATTTACTGATACAACAGAAGACAATCCCAGAATGAGTATTGCAACTCCCAGGCTTGCTCCTGAACTAATACCAAGGACATATGGACCTGCCAGGGGGTTTTGGAATACTGTCTGCATCTGCAATCCACTCACTGACAGAGCCATGCCAGCCAGCAGGGCTGTAAGGGCCCTTGGAAGCCTGAAATTATATAATACAGTAGTTATATCAGCTTCAGCCCTCCCTGAAAAGGATTCAGCTAAATCACCCAGGCTTATTTTTACCGAGCCTGTTAAGATATCTATGATGAACAGGACAACCAGCGCTAAACCAAGAATAATATATAAATATGTTCTTGGGATCGCAACCTGAATAT
>DOZA01000105.1 GCA_003518245.1 Bacteroidales bacterium
ATCAGGTTTTCCCTGTCATAACCCATATCGATGTTTCTCATATACTGCATTTGCGTGTAAATAATTATGCCACTGATGGCAAGGAAGATGGACAGAACAAACTGTATTATCACCAGTACCCGCCGCATTCCACCACTCTTCTTCCCTTTTGTAATATCACCCTTAAGTATATTTACTGCCTTGTATGAAGACAGGAAAAAAGCCGGGTATATCCCCGCAATAAATCCTGCAACGACAGCCACGGTAAGATATCCCGCTATAAATTTGAGTCTGAACATATCTAATAGTTCAAACTCCTTCCCCGATATTGTGTTAAAAGCCTGAAGCAGCAATCCTATAATTATCAGAGCAAAGATCAGAGCAATAAATACCTGGAAAATGGACTCCAGGACAAACTGGGCAACCATATTGCTTTTTAGTGCGCCTACCACCTTCTTGACCCCTATTTCCTTTCCCCTCATTGATGAACGTGCAGTGGTAAGGTTTATAAAATTTATACAGGCAATAACAAGTACAAATAAGCCAATGGCACCAAAAATATACACGTAAATAATTGCTCCGGGGGTTCTTTCATAACCAAAGTAACTGTTAAGATGCACTCTCGTTAGATCAGCCACCATGAAATAGGTAAGTGACTCAGGCACATATTCCCTTTGTATTGAAGTCAACTTTTCCCCAAGATCATCCCGGTCAAATACCGGCACACATTTAATGTAAGTTACAATACTGTTGCTGCCCCACTGATCATTGGTCATACCTATCTGGTCAAGAAAACGGAATGGGATAACAGCATCGAAATTAAGAACCGTGTTATCCGGCTTTTTCTCCAGTACTCCTGTTACCATGAAATCAAATTGCTTTTCAATAGTAATATATTGACCCAATGGATTTTCATCACCAAAATATTTTTCAGCAAGTTCCCCGGACAATACTATGGTATGAGGTTCTGAAAGTGCAGTATATGGGTCCCCATACTTAAAGGCAAAAGAAAACATCTTGAAGAATGTCGAATCAACACCCTTGAGGTTGTCCTCGAACATTTTCATATTATCCTTTTCAAATAAAACCCTGGGCAGACTGCTGAACCGTGTGTATTCCAATATTTCAGGAAGCCGTTTTTTCCATTCGGCACCACTGGGATATGGAGTAACATTAACATGATAAACATCACCGCTGTAATGCTGATCTTCCTCAACCCTGTATATCTGATCAGCATCCTCGAAAAATTTGTCGTAACTGAGTTCATGCTGTATCCACATAAGGATCATCAAAGAGGCTGCCAGGCCTATGGACAGACCGAATATATTAATAAAGGATACACTTTTGTTCCTTACAAGGTTACGGAATGCAACTTTAAAGAAGTTTTTAATCATGACAGGTGTTTTATAGTGTTATTTGGATCAATAAAAGGACGAATGTATGTCTCTTATGTTGCATTATTGCAACATTGAATTAGTAACTTCGTCTTTATTAATAAACCACATTCTTTTTACTTATTTATGATAATACCAGAAATATGAAACGACTAACCACAATTTCATTACTAACATTATTGTGTTCTCTGTTTATTTATTCCCAGAATCTGCCTGTTCAGTCAGAATTTAAGAGAGCGCTTGAGAAGGAAACCAGGACCATGGCAGGTAAGCCGGGTTCACTCTACTGGATGAATCATTCAGACTATAAGCTGAATGTTGAAGTGATATTCGAAAATGACACTGTATGGATAGAGGGAAAGGCAAATATTAAGTATTATAATGAGAGCCCCGACAGTTTGAAAATGATAGTGCTGCGCAGTTATCAGGATATGATGGCCGATGCGGCCCTGCGTAACTGGTACATCTTACCTCAGAATGAAACCAGACAGGTTAAATACAGTGATCTGCTGATTGACGATGATACCATACCATCAACTGTGCTTACGCAAAACCGTACATCAACCAACCTGCTGGTAAGACTTGATGAGCCTTTGAAATCAGGAAACAGTATCAATATGCAATTAAGCTGGAAATATTATATGCACCCTAATATTAATATAAGACAGGGTGTTTACGAAAATAATGCTGTTTTCATTGCATACTGGTACCCCCAGGTTGCTGTGTACGATGATATCTATGGCTGGGATATGACCGACTATGTAGGTATTGTTGAGTTTTATAATGACTTCAATAATTACGATGTAAGTATAACACTGCCTGCGGGATACCTGGTATGGGCAGGAGGTGTTCTTCAGAATCCTTCTGAAGTATATTCACCTGAATTGAAGAAAAAAGTTGATTTAGCACTGCACAGTGATGATGTGATAAAGATTATTACGAAAGACGATCTTTCTGCTGATAATGGCAAAATGGGAAAAGCAACATGGAAGTTTAAGGCGGAGAACACCCCTGATTTTACCTTTGCTGCCAGTAAGACCCACCTGTGGGATGCTTCAGGTATTGAAGTGGAAGATGGCAGAAGAGTGCTCGTTTCATCTGTTTACCCCGATTCAAGCAAACATTACCATAAAGCTGCAGGTTTTGCCAGGGATGCAATTGAATATCTTTCTTTTGAAAGTCCCGGTGTTCCGTATCCATGGCCTTCAATGACAGTATTCAACTGCGGAGAAGGAGGTGGTGGCATGGAATCACCTATGATGGTCAATAATGGTGATCAGAATTTAGAAACCTTTGCAGATGAAGTGGTATTTCATGAGATATCCCATTCCTACCTTCCTTTTTTCACAGGAACCAATGAAAGACGTTTTGCATGGATGGATGAAGGATGGGCTACCTACCAGCAAATGAAATGGAGGGATGACCCGGAGTCGCCTGATGCCGGCAGTTCAGAAGCCGGGTACAGAATGACCGCCGGAACATCCCACGATCTGCCACTGATGATATCAACGTATGCAATATTCGACGGGCAGGCCTCAAGCTTTTCCAGCTATACACATGCTTCACAGGCTTTTATTACCATTGAAGACCAGCTAGGACTGGAAAAGATGAACAAAGCATGGAAAATATACACTGAAAGGTGGCATCATAAACATCCTTCACCCTGGGACCTATTCGCTATATTTGAGGAGGTGGCAGGATACGACCTGGAATGGTTGTTCTTACCCTGGTATTATGAGTTCAAATACCAGGACCTGGAGCTAACATCCGTAGATACCGGAACAGGGGAGATAATAGTAAGTAATACAGGTGGTTTACCCCTCCCTGTTTACCTTGTGCTTGTATATGAAGATGGTACAGTGAAAAAAATACATAAAAAACCTGAGGTGTTCAAAGCTTCTGATAAGGTAATCATTAAAATTGATAAAACGGAAGAATTGGGCTCGGTCAAACTTGGCCACCCCTGGTTCTTCGAGAGTGATGACACTAATAATACATGGAAAAAGAAGTGATTAGTGTTTGACTCACCCTGCTGGCGCGGATCTCTCTCTGTCGCTGACGCGGATCTCCCTCTGTCGCTGGCGCGGATCTCCCTCTGTCGC
>DOZA01000321.1 GCA_003518245.1 Bacteroidales bacterium
GGATGAAAAAACAAACCGGCCTTATGTTTCAAGGTATATAGGATCACTGGTTTCTGACTTCCATCGAAATCTTCTTAAAGGAGGTATATATATGTACCCCAGCAGCGAGATATACCCAAATGGCAAGCTAAGACTTGTTTACGAATGTAATCCTATTGCGTTCATAGCCGAGCAATCAGGAGGTATAGCATCAGATGGTACAAAGAGGATACTTGAAATTAAACCTGAATCACTACATCAGAAAACACCGTATTTTGTAGGCTCAGCAAATATGGTAAAGAAAGTGGAGGAGTTTATCAGCATTTATAGCTGATTATTCTTCATCGTAGCCTGTCCATCCTCCATTTGAAGAATCTGTGCCGAAGGCTTCTGAATATACTGTATAATGTTGCATACCCATTATTTCCAGTTCGGTGGCAGGCACAGGGAAGTGCAAAAGTGTACCCTTTTGCAGCCTGTCTGTTCTGCGCATATCGAAGAATGAAATACCTGCTCCAGTCCCATAACATTCTATTTCCTTCTCATCAAGAATAAGCCTGAGGACATCGTCGGTTGCCTGGTTGACATCAGGCAGCTGGCCTCTTACCTTCCGGTCCCCGGATGGTAATAGCCACGATCTGGTCGAAAAATGTTCGATTCCAGGTACATAAAATCAGTTAAGAGCCTGGCATCATCCGGGTCAGCTTCACCAGGATCTTGTCCGTCAACTGTGTTCCAGGAAATATTATCCCGAGGCCAGTGCGATGGATAATCATGATCCATCAGGTTTATTATCCTGTGATCCACCCTTCCCCATTCAGGAGGTATTTTAAAAATATTGGCATCAGATATTTCTATTGCCCTGTTAATCATCCGAAGTGACTCCGTTATTACTGTATCCCATGATACCAGTTTAGAATCTTCAGGGTTACTATCATAATAAACTATCAATGACTTATCGAAAACAAGCCCGAGGTATCCATGTGCAACACCACTTGAGAACCAGCTGAACGCTTCCAGTAAAACACGCTTATCATCTGAGATTTTTATTTCACTTGCATCATTATAAAGGTATCTCAGAATATTATTTGAGTGGGTTATTGCTTCATAAGACTTTTTCCATTGAAACTTTAACTGGTAATAGTATGGATAATCAGGGGAATTATAATAACACTCCCAAAGTGTCCTTGGCTCATAGGATAAATCTCTTGTTTTACCCCAGGACATGGTCATATTATCCGCCATACAGCCCATATTAGGTGCAAGTCCGGAATATTCCTGCATCTGATTATGAATTGTCCGGAAGGATGCCCCTGCCACATTTAATATTGCATCAGCGTCTGTAAATACCCTTGATATGTCAGGCTCATTCTCGTTTACTATTTCCAGATCGGAACATCCATAAGCCAGTAATGCTACTAAAAAAAACAATGATATTAGTCTCATCTATAAGATTTTTATTCTACACAGGATAAAATCAGATATCCAAATTTAATGAATAATATTAGTTAATTGCATCCTATGGTATAAAGATAAATCTTGACTACTTTTGCAGCCTAGCATAAAAAAATGGCTGATACGATACTTGAGAAGCTCTATACTGAACATTCAAATTATGAACCCCTTAAAACCAGTTTAAAGGGAGATATGCCTGTGAATGTTGCAATAGAGGGTTTATCAGGATCATCCCGTTCACTATTATTATCAGCATTATTTAAAGACATTCCCACCACTCATTTTGTTATCCTTCCTGAGAAGGAAGATGCAGCATATTTTTATAATGACCTTGTTTCCGTTCTAGGTGAAGAAAAGGTATTCTTTTTCCCTTCAACATACAAGCGGTCAATACAATATGGGCGGACAGAAGCAGCAAACATAGTTCTGAGAACAGGGGTAATGAATTACCTTGCCGAAGGCAAACGCAAGTGTGTGGTAGTATCCTACCCGGAGGCCATAATGGAGAAGGTAATAAGTAAAAAAGACCTCCAGAAAAATACTCTCAGGATCAGTGAAGGAGACAGTTTTTCTACGGATTTTGTCGAGGAGATGCTGGCCGAGTATAATTTCTCAAGGGTTGATTTTGTTTATGAACCCGGGCAGTATGCCGTGCGCGGGAGTATTATTGATATATTCTCTTACTCCTCTGACAGGCCTTACAGGATAGACTTTTTCGGTGATGATATTGAATCCATCAGGTCATTCAACCCCGATGACCAGCTTTCCATAGAAAGGCTGAAAGAGATATCTATTGTGCCCAACGTGCAGGATATAAGTATAGAAAAAACTCATAAGGATATTACCGGGTTCATTACTCCTTCATCAGTAATATGGCTCGACAGTTTCAGCTATATAAAAGATAAAATTGATAATATTTACGGTTCACAATGGACCGGGGATGAGGACTCAGCACCGGGCGATAAACAGGATCTGGCTATTAATGGTGAAACACTGGAGTCAGCCCTGGGTAAATTCAGGATAGTCGAATTTTCTTCGACACCTTATTTTCAGAATGCTACCCGCTTAAAATTCAATACAGCGCCCCAGCCTTCATTTAATAAAGACTTTAAACTTCTGGGGGGCAGGCTGCTGGAAAACAAGGATATGGGATACAAAAACCTGATAATATCCGAAAGCAAGTCCCAGGTTAGGAGGATAAAAGATATTTTCTCTGAGGTTAATCCCGGGTTATCCTTTGAAACAAAGCTGGCCAACCTGCACGAGGGTTTTACCGATTATGATCTTGCTATATCAATATTTACCGACCACCAGATATTTGATCGTTACCATAAGTTCAGAATAAAAGGGATCTTCTCACCAAGGGAAAGTCTAAGTATAAAAGAACTTACAAGCCTTAACCCCGGTGACTACGTTGTGCATACCGACCATGGCATAGGAAGGTTTGGAGGCCTGGAAAAAATTGAAATAAACGGCAAGATACAGGAAAACATCAAACTTGTATACAGGGACAATGACACCCTGTATGTAGGTATACATGCACTTCACAGGATATCTAAATACAAAGGTAAAGACAGCGTGGAGCCCCACATTTACAAGCTTGGTACGGGCGCTTGGCAGAAGCTCAAAGCACGGACTAAAAGTAAGATCAAAGACATAGCACGTGACCTGATCAGGTTATATGCAAAGAGAAGGGAGCTTGATGGGTTTAGTTTCTCGCCTGATTCTTACCTGCAGCGGGAACTGGAAGCATCATTCATTTATGAAGACACACCCGACCAGCTGTCAGCCACCGATGCTGTGAAAAGGGATATGGAGAGAACCCATCCCATGGACAGGCTTATCTGCGGTGATGTAGGTTTCGGCAAAACAGAAATAGCCATAAGAGCTGCATTCAAGGCTGCTTCCGACAGCAAACAAACAGCTATACTTGTACCCACAACCATACTTGCCCTGCAGCATTTCCAGACATTCTCATCCAGGCTGGAGAGTTTCCCCGTAAGTATTGATTATATAAGCCGGCATAAAAAGCCTGCTCAGCAAAAGGAAATAATAAATAAACTAAAAACAGGTGAGCTGGATATAATAATCGGTACACATAAACTGGTTGGGAAAGAAGTGGGATTCAAGAACCTCGGGCTTTTAATTATTGATGAGGAGCAACGCTTTGGTGTTGCGGTTAAAGAGAAACTTAAAAGTCTGAAAAACAATGTCGACACCCTCACTTTAACCGCCACTCCCATTCCCAGAACCATGCAGTTTTCGCTTATGGGCGCCCGTGACCTTTCAATTATTAATACAGCTCCCCCGAACAGAATACCGATAGTTACAGAGCTCCATGGTTTCAACGAGGAAATATTAAAAGAGGGTATTGAATATGAGCTAAACAGGAACGGCCAGGTCTTTTTCATTCATAACCGGGTAGATAACATAGAAGAGATAAGGCTGATAATAAACCGTATCCTCCCGGGAATTAAAACCGCCGTCGTGCATGGCCAGATGCAGGGAAGGCTTATTGAGAATATAATGTTCGACTTTGTACACGGTGATTATGACGTTTTGATAGCAACTACTATTATTGAGTCGGGCCTTGACATACCTAATGCCAATACCATTTTTATTAATAACGCCCATCATTTCGGCTTATCAGAGCTTCACCAGCTGAGGGGACGTGTAGGAAGGTCAAACAAGAAGGCTTTCTGCTACCTCCTTTCCACTCCCCTGAACTTAATGACGCAGGAAGCAAGAAGGAGACTCAAAGCCATAGAAGAGTTTTCAGAACTTGGCAGCGGTTTTAATATAGCAATGCAGGATCTCGATATACGAGGTTCAGGAAACCTGCTGGGTGCCGAACAAAGTGGTTTTATTGCTGATGTGGGCTTTGAAACATACCAGAGGATACTTGATGAAGCAATGCATGAGATCAGGGCAGAGGAAATGGGCAAATCATTTCAGGAAACATGGCAGGAACCTGAACCTGAAAAACAAAAGAGAGACCGCTTTATCAATGATAGCCAGATAGATACCGACGTGGAAATAATGTTCCCTGAGGAATACGTTTCTAATATATCCGAAAGAATAAGGCTTTATAAGGATCTTAACAATATCGAAAACGATGAGGAATTAAAGAAATTCAGGAACAAAATGACCGACCGATTCGGGGAAATGCCTCCTCCGGCCCTTGAGCTACTAAACCTGGTCAGGCTTAGACAGCTCGCCTGCAGGCTGGCAATTGAGAAAATAATCATCAGGAATAATACAATGGTTCTGCATTTTATCTCTGACCCTGAGTCCTCATTCTATAAAAGCGATATGTTCATAAATATTATCAGGGCAGTTAGCTCTGACAGCAGGCGATACAGGGTAAAACATACAGAGTCAAAGCTCATAATAAGCACCAAAAATATTCATAACATAGAGCAGGCTATAGACATACTGGATTCAATTATCGGGCTACCTGCAGCTTAATAAAAAGTTAAATTAATATTAAAGCCGGCTATGGCTTACCTTATTAGGTTGTTTTTTCATACTTTTATCAATTATTTATGAATCTGGCTATTGACATAGGTAATTCCTCGTGTAAAGCAGGAGTATATAACCTGGGAAAAAAGGAATATATTACATATTCATGCGATCCGGACCACAGTTTCGTCGAAAGTATTATTTCCAGATACCCTGTTAAAAAAGCCATACTGAGTACTGTCAGAGATGGTGATCCCATGTTTCTGGATATACTTGAAAGATGGAATATATCAACTCTGTTACTGAGCCATAAGACAACTCTTCCATTTAATCTGCTTTATGAAACACCGGAAACACTTGGTACTGACAGGCTGGCCGCGGTTGCCGCAGCACACAATATGTTTGTTAAATCAAACGTTCTTGTGATTGATGCTGGTACTGCGGTAACATATGACCTGCTGGATGCATGCAGCAATTACATTGGTGGTAATATTTCGCCCGGACTGCAAATGAGATTCAGGGCACTAAATGAGTTCACAGGCAGGCTTCCAATGGTAAGTAAAGGTGATTCATTTGGTAATCTTGGAGTTAACACTGTCGGTGCAATAAGATCAGGAGTCCAGACTGGCTTGATTTTTGAAATAAATGACTATATTCGCAATTTGAAAAAAAGGTACAAAGGACTCAAGATAATTATAACAGGTGGAGATGCGGAATTTCTCTTAAATAAACTGGAGTCCAAATGCGTGTTGAACACAGACCTTGTGGTAGATGGATTGAATTACATTTTGAATTATAATGCATAAACATATAAAAATATACTTATTTATAGCCTTTTTTATGCCCTCTCTTATGGCAATGGGGCAAAAGCAGATTAACAGCCCTTATTCCAGATTCGGACCCGGCATAATTGAACAACAGGGAATATTTAAAAGCCGTGCCATGGGTGGAGCAGGTATAGCCCTGAGTGATCCCACATCAATTAATTATCTGAACCCGGCATCTTTCAGTAGTGTGGATACCAATTCATTTGTGTTTGATTTTGGCATTGAATACCAGGCGAATATTCTCACAGATGATAATATTTCGTACCGCTCAGATGACATCAATTTTCACCACCTGGCCTTTGCTTTCCCGATAACAAAATGGATGGGTTTTGCAACAGGCATCTTTCCGTATTCTAACGGGTATTACAATATGATAAAAACAGTCTTGGAAAGTGATCCTGAATACAATCCTATTATTGGTGAATTTAAAAATACACACAAGGGATCAGGCAGTTATAACAGTTACTTTGCCGGTCTCGGTATTAAACCAATAAAAAACCTTTCATTTGGTATAAATTTCACATATCTTTTTGGATATATTGAACGTGATAACCTATATTTGTTTACTGATGATAATAACCAGTTTAATAACCTTTCATCAGAAAATATAAGATTATATGGTTATAATCTGGAGTATGGTATACAATATAGATTTGATTTAAGAAACGACTTTTTTGCATCTGTCGGTATCGCATATTCTATGGAAAAAACCTATAACTCAGAATATGAGAATATTTTTACCCGGTACGCTCCTTACCAGAGTTCATTGTATTCATTCGATACAATCAATTATGTATATGATAGTAATGCCAGCGTGGATTTACCTGAAGAGAGTGGTATGGGAATAGCTTTTGGCAAAAAAGACCATTTTCTTGTTACAGCAGATTATACTATGGCCAACTGGGACCATGTGTCATTTCATGGATATGAAGATTACCTTGTTAACAGCTCATCAATCAAACTGGGGGCAGAGTTTATTCCAAACAAAGATGCAAATTTTAATTACCTTAACAGGATAGAATATAGACTTGGCGGGTTTTTCTCTGATAGCCAATTAATGGTAAACGGAGAACAAATTCACGAATTTGGCATTACTTTTGGAGTTGGTTTACCGATGAACAGAAGTAATTCGAAAGTAAATTTGTTTATTGAATACTTGAAAAGAAACGGTTCTATGAATAATGATTTACATGATGAGAATTGTCTGACAGTAGGTGTCAGTCTGAATCTATTTGATTATTGGTTCGTAAAACAGAAATACAAATAAAAACCATTTAAAGATGAAAGCAAGATTACCAAAAGCAATCATAGTTTTCTTCCTTTCTTTTTTTGTCTTACCATTGTTTAGTCAGAAAGGCATTGAAGACGGCAGCAAGTATGGGCATGGAGAGGACAGTGCTAACTGTAGAAGAAATTTATCGCTGTATAAAACTTATTACGACCAGCAGAATTACGATATGGCCTTAAGTTTCTGGCGTAAAGCATTTAATGAGTGCCCCAGATCATCGAGCAACCTTCACCTGCATGGTATTAATATGTTCAAGCACCTGTTCAACAAAACAAAAGACAGAAAGTATATTGATAGCATTGAAAT
>DOZA01000399.1 GCA_003518245.1 Bacteroidales bacterium
AAAAGATGTCGGCGGTGATTCAAACTCCTTCAGGTGATGCAATCGGGATAAGAAATATTGTTTATCTCTCGCTGAGCTATGATCACAGGGTAATTGATGGAGCACTGGGAGGTCTCTTCCTTAAAAAGATCAAGGAGAACCTCGAAGGATTCCTGAATAACAAATTCATTGAGGACCTCTCACTATAAATGCAGTAAATAAAAGATAATGGGTCAGATTTATTGGCCTTTTTTTTTAATATTGTCTTAATATTATTAGTTTTGAAAAAATGAAACCTAACACATATGAATAGACAGGCTATTAGACTGCTATTGATTGCCTTAATAATAAATACAACACTATTAACAGCTCAAAGCCGTAAGGAAATCAGAGATATGTTCTATGAAACCGAATCATGGTTACTGTTCGAAGAATACAAAGATGCCTTACCCCTTTATTTGAATCTCTCAAAAATAAACCCCGAGAATTATAATTATAAATATCGCATTGGCCTGTGTTATCTTAATATACCCGGTGAAAAAGAGAAAGCCCTGCCCTATCTGCAGGATGCGGTAATGCATATTAACCCTGATTACAGAAAAGGAAGATTTTCGGAGACAGAAGCTCCCTATGATGCATTATTCTACCTAGGTACAGCATACAGAATATCCAACGAGCTTGACAAAGCAATAGAGACATACAGAACATTCTACGATGGAATGTACTATGAGACTTACGACTCAACCGTCGTAATGCAGCAGATTGAAGCATGCAAGAATGCAAAAAGCCTGATGACCACCCCGCTGTACTTGAAACTTAAGAACCAGGGTGAATATATCAATGAGAACAGGTCTGATGTTAGTCCAGTTGTATCAGCCGATGAAAAAACAATAGTTTTTACTCGCGAATTGCCCTTTTACGAAGGTCTTTTCTACTCCAGGAAAAATGATGGTGAATGGGGTCCCGCATTGCAGATACAGGCAGAACTACTTATTGATGATGGTTACACTTCATCACTTTCACCTGATGGTAATGAGCTTTATATTTACAAGGACGATGGTTATGACGGTAATATTTATGTCAGTCATTTTAATAATGGCAGATGGTCTCCGGCAGCCAGGCTTAATGAGAACATAAACACTAAATATTGGGAATCACATGCCTGTATATCCCCTGACGGGCAGAAGCTTTATTTTACCAGCAACAGGAAAGGAACATATGGAGGCCTCGATATATATGTATCTGAAAAAGACAGCGTAGGTGAATGGGGCCCGGCTGTTAACCTGGGACCTGCCATAAACACACCATTCAACGAAGAGACACCTTTCATCAACAATTCAGGCAAGGTCCTTTTCTTCAGTTCAAGAGGTCATTTTAATATGGGCGGGCATGATATATTCTATTCAGTAAATAAGGATGGTGAATGGTCATCACCTGTTAATATGGGTTATCCTCTGAATACCACCGACGATGACCTGTTCTATTCCCCGGTATCTGAAGGTCACATAGCATATATGTCAGTATTTGACCCTGATGGATTTGGTATGCAGGACATAATGAGGGTTGAGGTATTCACTGATGACTATCCCAGGAAATTTCATGTCAGGGGAATGGTACAGCTGAAAGATCTTCTCAGCCAGTTTACAGACAGCGTAAGTATAAAAGCCCTGGATAAATCAACACTGGAAATCATGGTAGCCGTTTATTCAGATCCCAGGACAGGTCTTTTTGAATTTAAAATCCCCCATGGTGAGTATAAACTGATCTATGAATCTGAAGGATCAGAAACAATTAAAAAGGATCTTTATTTACCATTAGATCATACTGAAGACAGCATTATACTGGCCACAGAGCAACTTAAGAAAACTGACCATATTGCTGAAATATCTTTCACAGCCGGCGCAGGCTCAGTAAGCTATAAACCGGGCGATACAGTGAGAATCGACCTGAAAGTGGAGCCAAGGTCATTGCTTTCTGTTGAGCAATGGAGAAATGACAGTCTGACAAAAACAAAAGAGTTTTTTATTAATGACCCTGTTTTTATATATGACACTGAAGCGCTTACAGGAAAAAATATACTTAGATTCACAATAAAAGACCGCTTTAATAATATAACTATCAAAGATTATCATTTCCTTGTCAGCGAGCCTTTTGAAACAGAACCACTGATAATTGTTACTGACATTGATGAGCTTTCTGCAGATGAAATGCTGGCACAACAGGAACAGCCTGACAGCCTTAAAACAGCCCGGGATGAAGAAACAAAAATTGACCGGATGGGCCAGGTAATAAGTGAGATAACCACAAGCGATGAGAATAAGCAAATAAGAGATGCTATTCAGAAAACAAATGAGAAACAAATAAAGAATGCAGGTGAATGGCTGGAATCACTCTATTCTGTCGCTATTGAAGATGGTGCCGAAAAAGATATCCTTACCAAACTTATTGCTGCTATGTCTGCAGATTCTGATGATAACGCTGAAGATTATATTGAGCGACTGATGGAGTTTGCAGGGCCACGGCTTAAAGAAGCTCTTAAGAATTTTGATTCTGATGAATTGAAATTTGAAAAGCCGGAAGAAATAATTGAATACCTTCTCAACAATTCCGACAGGCTGGGGTATGCCAGAAATGATGTATTTGAAGCTTTCTCAAAATTAATTAACGCAACTGATAAATCTGCCGAAGAAATATTAGCATACCTGAAAATAAAAGAAGGCTTAAGACTCTGGGGTATCTGGATACTACTGGGAGGAGTGGTGATTACCCTGATATTTTTCTGGTTTAGGAAGAATAAAAAGGAAAATGATTAGCATTCAATATAATACCAAGCCCTCTTTGTGATTCGACTACAGGGTTTTGTTATTATAGAGATTTTAATATTTTTGTTATTAGTAAATTTCCGGAGCATGAATCGAATACTGATAAGTTTGTTTATTATTCTGGCTATAAATAATCATTTATTTCCCCAGAACCTTAAGAAAGACCAGGAAACTTTTCTCGAAGCAGAATATTTCCTCATGTTCGAAGATTATAACGATGCACTGCCATATTACCTTGAGCTATACGAAACATATTCTGAGAACAGTAACCTGGCATACAGGATAGGGATATGCTACCTGGGCATTCCGGGCAGTAAACATCTTGCAATTGAGTATCTTGAACAAGCAGCCAAAGAATCACAGGCCTCATACCGTGAAGGATCGCTGCGTCAAAAAACAGCACCCTATACCGCATGGTACTATCTGGGTAATGCATACAGGATAAACTACCAGTTTGAAAAGGCGAAAGAAGCATATAAAAAATACCGTGAGACACTGCTGGATGATGACACTGACAATATCCTTTTCATAGAACACCAGATGCTTGTATGTGATAACGCCAGGAATATAATGAAAAACCATGTGAAATATGAAGAAGAAAACCTAGGAGAACAGTTTAATGATGGAAATAAAAACTTTAATCCGGTGATCTCTTCTGACGGTTCACGATTTGCATATATGTCATCACTAAAGTTTTATGATGCGGTATATTTCTCCTATAAAGAAAGGAACAAATGGACTGACCCGGTAAATATTACGCCTGACCTGAAATCAGATGGAGATCTATATATATCATGCCTGGCAGATAAGGGTAATACCCTGTTCCTCTCAAAAGATGATGATATCAACAGTGATATCTATTTCAGCAAATATGATGGTAAAAAATGGTCATCTGCTGAACCTGTTTCTGATGTCATAAACACAAAATACTGGGAATCACATGCTTTTGTAACTGAAGATGGGTCTGCAATGGTATTCTCCTCTGACAGATCAGGAGGAATGGGAGGCCTTGATCTTTACATATCATACAAAAGAAGTAACGGGGAGTGGGGTCAACCGGTTAACCTGGGACCCGAAATCAATACTCCTTTTAACGAAGACCGGGCATTTATTATAAATAATGGCACACTGCTTTTCTTCTGTTCGCAGGGTCATTATAATATGGGTGGGTTTGACCTTTTTAAGTCTGAGAAACTTCAAAGCAATAACTGGTCGAAACCTGAAAACATAGGTTACCCGATAAACACTGCAGATGATGATGTTTTCTTTATGCCTGTAAATAATGGTCGCTCCGGATATATATCAGTTCACAGGGAGGGCAAAGGTTACGGGAAGGAGGATATCTATAAAATAAAATTTAAGTAAGCCTGCAATGCATAAGACTATCCTGTTTTTCATAATTCTCCTTGCTTCATTTACTGTCGATGCCCAGTATGAAGAATTACGTGAGATATTTGTTGAGGCAGAATCTCATTACCTTTTTGATGAGTATGAGCTTGCAAACCCCCTGTACCTTATTCTCGAGGAATATATGGCAGATAATGCCAATATAAAATTCAAGATTGGTAATTGCTACCTGCATATTCCCAATGAGAAAAATAAAGCTATACCTTACCTGAAACAGGCTGTTGAAAATGCAAGCTATGATGCAAACCCTGATTCATTCAGGGAAAAAAGAGCACCCCTGGAAGCTTATTTTGCACTGGCATCGGCATACAGGATAAACTATGAGTTCGACAAGGCGCTGAACATATATGCCAAACTAAAGAGCCTGTCATCAGGAAAAGAGGTACTTAAAAATGCTGATTACATAGATCAACAGATTAATGCATGCCGTACAGTAATGGCTTTCGTTGATAATCCGGTCGAATTTAATAAGCAGAACCTTGGCCCTGACATAAATGTGGGATCAATGGATTTAAATCCTGCTGTAAGTGGTGATGGAAATTCCCTGGTGTATACTGAGAACAGAGGGCTGGAAAACAGAATCTATCATAGCAGGAAAGAAGGAGGCAAATGGGAAAAACCAGTAGATATTACAGACCATCTCGGTGGAGAAACAGATATGACCTCATCCTGCCTCAATATGGATGGTACAGAGCTATACCTCTATAAAACTGATGATTATGATGGTAATATTTATATGTCCTCCTACAGTAACGGTACATGGTCAGTTATAGAAAAACTGAATCGTAATATCAATACCAAGTTTTATGAATCACATGCCTGTATCTCATCCGATGGTAGCAGGCTCTATTTTACTTCGAACAGGGAAGGTGGAGAAGGGGGTCTGGATATTTATGTATCTGAAAAAAATACAAAAGGCGAATGGGGTACAGCAATACACCTTGGCCCTGAAATTAATACCACATATAATGAAAATACTCCATTCATAACAAGGGATGATTCAAAACTATTCTTCAGCTCAGAAGGGCATACAAACATGGGGGGGTACGATATCTTCTACTCAAAACGCAGAGGTATTAAATGGGGCTCTCCCTTCAACCTTGGATTCCCGTTAAATACACCTGATGATGACCTGTTCTTCCAGCCATATAATAATGGTAAGGCCGCATATTATTCAATGTTAGAAGGATACAAGGATAAAGATATTTTTTACCTGGTAATGAATGAGAAACAATCTGTTTCAACGTACGAAATAAAAGGAATTGTCAGCCTCAGCGATACAATAAGGGAATTTAATGATAGCTACAAGATAATTCTCTACAGTAAATCCCTGCAGGATACTCTTGATGTAGGCTACCCTAATAAATCAACCGGCTTCTATAGTTTTATTGTTAAGCCTGATGAATACTCACTTACCTATGAGGGTGTGTCATATATATCTGTTACAGAAGAAATTACAATTCACCAGGATCATCTGACAAAAGAGGAAATAATAAATGTAACACTTGAACCTGATCCCAACTTTGTGGCTGAGAAGCTTGATTACTCTAAAGTAAAGGTAATTGACGCTATTGATTCTTCTTTACTGGTAACCGATGTTATTGTAAAGGACGTCAGCGACTCAGATTCCACTGACGAAGATGTGCTTTATTATACCGTTCAGGTATTGGCTCTTCACAACCCGGTTGATGTAACTTTCTTTAAACATGCTGAAGTCAGTGTGGTATATAATAAAGAAGACAAATTCTACAGGTATACAACAGGCAAATACCTTAAGAAGAATGACGCTTACAGAAGAAAGGATGAGCTTATCAGGCTGGGTTATCCTGATGATCTATTCATCAAAACAGTCTTCAGGGAGAAAAAGTAATGATATATGATAAAATAAAATTAAGGGCTCCCGAACCGGAAGACCTCGTTATCCTTTACAACTGGGAAAACGACCCCAGCATATGGCAGGTAAGTAATACATTAAGCCCCTTTTCTAAATATACCCTTCGAAAATATATTGAGAACTCTCATAAAAGCATCTTTGAGACAGGGCAATTACGGTTTATGATTGAAATAATACAATTGGAAAAGACTATCGGGACTATTGACCTGTTTGATTTTGATCCTTTTCATC
>DOZA01000107.1 GCA_003518245.1 Bacteroidales bacterium
CTTCTTACTCCGTGTGCCAAGTGTATCCATCCTATCTCTGTTTTGATAGGAGGGGGCCCCTGGCCATTTTTTACTTCCTTTACTGTGTGATACTGCCTTGGATCCATTATTGTTTCTTCCCCGAGAACAGCATTTTCCATTGATTCTGTAAATCCTACAGATATACCACTGTCGCCTGTATCAATAAAACCTGATTGGGGACGGGTATATATCATATATTTGCCATTTACAAATTCAGGGTGTAAAACACAGTTCCTTTGTTGTGCAGCACCTGATTTGAGGTCGGGAAGCCTTTCCCAATCAACAAGGTCTCTTGTGCGTGATATACCGCATGAAGCGAGAGCGGCCGATGATTCATCCGGCTTGCTAATATCTTTTCTCTCCGCGCAGAATAGTCCATATATCCAACCGTCCTCATGTTGTGTGAGCCTTATATCATAAACATTAGCCTCAGGATCGTCTGTGACAGGCAGATGAACGGGGCAATCGTGAAATTTCCAGTTGTCAATACCATTAGGACTTTCAGCAACAGCAAAAAATGATTTAACATCGAAGCCCTCGGTTCTGATAACCAGGTAATATTTATCATTAAGCTTAATAGCTCCCCCATTAAATGTAGTATTTATGCCAAGCCTCATAAGTAGCTCCGGGTTTGTTTTGTAATTAAGGTCATATTTCCAGAACACAGGTATATGATCCCTGGTTATTATGGGGTAAATATATCTTTCATAGATCCCATTGCCCTTTTTCATGGCACGGTTCTTCCTTATTATGAGCTCCTCATACCTTTTGAACAAACGTTTCACTTCACTGTCAAATTCGTGTCTTTTCATATTTCTTAGTGTTTGAGATGTTGGAACATTGAAATAGTTTAGTGGTTTAGGGGTTTAGTAATTTTTTGAATCGGTTTAATCGGCGAATCAGGTAACATATTTCCCTCCTTTGATTTTCAAAAAAAAACTTAAGGAGGTGTGACCTTTTACGAACATTCCGTAAGGCATATGAGGCAGAAGGTCGGGGTTGTTAGACATCATTCCATCATTCCAGTATTCCATATCCTTTTGTCTTTTGTCTTTTGTCGTTATTCTGTTTCCAGCTTGTTATACCAGTTAAATTTAAGAATAACTGATGTAATAACCAGAACAAAAAGTGAAACTATCATTCCCCTGTATTCTCTTATAATAAGATATACAGGGGCTATAATAAGCATCATTTGCCATATAATACCGACCATGGAGTTAAACACGTCGCGTTTGAATGCCCTGTTCTTTTCAAACCCCGGATTATCCTTTATTACTTCCCTGTAAACCGGATCCCAGAACCCCCATGGTCTGACATTCATGTAAAAACTTTTTAGCACATCCATATCATCGGGGGGTGTAAGAAGGCATCCCAGTAATGATCCTGCTGTTGATACCGGAAGGATATACAATGGGAAAGCCACTATGACAGACAGATCTGGAAACAGCTTGGGCAGGGCAAGTGATGCAGCCAGGCCGGCTATCATACCCCAGAAGTATCCATGACCATTAAACCTCCACCATATCCATTTAAGGAAATTGGCGGCCGCATATCCACCAAATAAAGCAGCTGTAATCCATTGAAGAAGGCTGTTAATAGAACTTACGAAAAAACCCACGGTTATACCTATTATAACCATTGCTGCTGATGATACATAGCTCAGGCCAATAAGTCTTTTCTGGCTGGCCCCGGGATTAATAAACCGCTTGTAAATATCATTAACTATATATGCCGGTCCGGCATTGACATTGGCTGCAAATGTCGACATAAACGCTGCTATCAGACCTGCTAGTATAATGCCCAGTACACCCACCGGGATAAAATTGCCAAGGGCAAAGGGGAGTACTTTCTCGAAATCAATACTACCCTCACTGATCAATGCTTCAGGGTTGAAATATACAAGGGCAATAATTGCCAAGCCGGCAATCATCAGGTACCTGGGAATAAAAAGTACTGCAGATACAAACCAGCTCATGAGGGCTGATTCCCGTGGCGTACGTGTTGCAAGAACCCTCTGCATATCATAACCTGGTATTGGTCCAGCCACACTTACTAGTATGCCCCTGAATATTACTATCATAAAGAATATAGAGAAAAGCTCATATCCATCACTACCTATTTTCTCATTGAGCATCCGGTTTATATCCTGAGGGAAAGAGGACCAGTTAATATCCAGTTTCCAGCCGAAAGAAAGACTTTTCCACCCTTCGGGTACAACTGAATCAAGCTGCTCGGGTGATACAGTCTTAATAGCTATTATCCCAATAATAATACATGATATTGTCATCACAATAAATTGCAGTACTTCAGTAAGTACCACGCTGTACATTCCTCCCTTAACCACATATAGAGTGGTAATACCCATTATAATAAATGCATACATCCTTTCGGATGAGATATAAATACCCATTACTGATGCTGACAGGTCCCATGGAAGGAACATTACCGAGAATTTACCAATCCCTTCAAAGGCATAGGCTATAAAACCTATAACTGCTACCAGTGCAAATACAACAACGGAAATATGTGACATTCTAGCTCCCCTGCTTGTGCCAAACCTTGTTTTAAGCCACTCGGCACCTGTAAGTACATTAGACCTTCTCAACCAGATAGCAAGAAATACCATCATAATCACCTGGTTCCATACCGGCCATAACCATGGTATAAAAACACTCTTAACCCCGTAAATAAACATAATCGCTACCATCCACATGGTACCTGTAATATCAAACATACCCGAAGCATTCGATAAACCAAGCATATACCAGGGAAGGCTTTTCCCACCCAGGAAATAGGAATCCAGGTTCCTGCTTGCACGTTTTGATATCAAGAACCCAAGTAGTACTGTCAGTACCAGGTATCCTAAAATGATAGAAATGTCAATAGTGGAAAGCTTCATCTTTTTTGATATAAGATGCAAAAATAGGAAAAAACCTCGATTATTGGGTTTAAAGGTTTAGGGCAAAAAACAAGAGGTAGAGGGCAAATAACAGAGTCATAACTAATTACCCGGAACACGAGGCACGGAACGATAAACCAGCAACCAGTTAGCCAGAATCCTTAAATTATCTTCCCAGGTTTGAAATATTAAAAATCTCATCTCTTAACCGGGTACCCGTATGTATCTCGCTCATAATTATTTCAGAGCTTCTGCCATTGCTGAGATTTTCAGCCATCATATGACTAATTATAAAATGATTATCAGATACTTTTTCAAACTTATCTATAGTTATAGTTTTGAAAAGTTCATTAAAGCTGTCATAGAAATCCATCTTTTTAATGAGGTAATTATTTTTATCTAACACACTTATTTTAATTGAATAACCATACTCATCTTCTTTTTCTCTGTTAACAGGTTTGCTCTCAATAGTATAAATATTACCATTTTCATTAATAATACGGTGATAAAAATCCTCAGTAGGTGGAGATGACATATCCGCATTTGTAAATTCTGATCCCATGAAACTTTTGTTTTTTTCCGAACTGACGATTCTTCTCTTGCGTTTAAGTGCGGGAAGATAAATCCACATATCATCCTGGCCTTTCTCATAATCATAGATCAGCATTGTTGTTCCCTTCACATCAGCAGGGCTAAGGAACCTGATCAGTCTTTTTTCCGTGCCATCATTAAAACTTTTTGAAGCCGTTATATTTGATCGTTCCCTTATCCTTCCTTTTGAATCAATTATTTTAAGGGATGCCACAGCTTCAAACGACTCAACCTTCATAACATCCCTGCTTTTATCCATTATTTCTTCTGCCGTACCCTGTCCCATTATAAACAAGGGCAGGATAATAAGCAAGGTCAGTATTATAATTTTTTTCATATACTTTCTTCTTGAATGTTTATTAATCTTTGTATTATATTCCAGAAACGAAGGTTTGAAAACAAGTATTATTGACGGTATGACGAAAAGAGCGCTGATAAGACATACTCCTATGCTTATAAGTATCAGGTAACCAAAAAAGCGTATTGAGGTAAAACCTGAAAACATAAGAACAGAAAACCCCACCATTACGCTTAATGCGTTATATACTATTCCTCTACCCGTTGTTGTCAGTGTTTTAATTACTGCCTGCCTGTGATCATTAAACACCAGTTCAGATTTGTATCTCCACAGGAAATGTATTGTATAATCAACACCTACACCTATCATAATTGATGACAGAAGGGCTGTTGCAGGATTCAGGGAGATACCTGTAAAACCCATGAATCCGAGCAGGAAAACCACTGAGGCAAGAATAGGTATTGTTGATATCATGCCACCTTTAACTGACCTGAAAATTATAGTAAGTAATATCAGTACAATAATAATTGCGAAAATGAGTGAGCTTATTTGTCCGCTTACTATTTTGTCGGAGAACTGATGCATTATATACGCATACCCTCCAATCGTAATATCTATTTTATCTCTTTCAGCCATGTAATTAATCTTATTAAGTACATTATTTAAGCTTTTTGTTGAAGGGTCTTCAAAACGGATCATAAGATGTGCCTTTGTGTATCCAAAATCTACCAGGCGATCAAAATCTTCAGGATCTCCACTCATATTATAAATCTCAAGTATCTGTGCTACAGCCTCTCTCGATTCAGGTATCCTGTTATAGCCATCTTCATTTTCATCAAAGAGAGCTTTGGTCATTTCCAGCAGTACGGTAGCTATGGAATATGAATCTCCCACGCCTTCCATCCCTTCCAGTTCAGATGCCCATGAGTCCAGTGTTTTTAATAGCTCCGGATCTTTAATATCGCCCTCAGTCATAACTGATATGCTCTGTGAACCACCAAAATGTTTGTTTATAATTATGGATGCATTTTTAACAGGATGTTTTGCAGGAAAAAAATTTTCCTGGTTTCCATCTGCCCTGATTAATAATATACCTATAGCAAATACAGCAGTGATTATGGATGATATTATCATAACACGACGTGGCCTGTATGTGACAATATGAGATAACCTTATGAGTATCCTGTCAAGTAGGGATCCAGATAATTTATTTCCACCAACCACTGTTTTTGATTTTGGTAATAGTGATAACCATGATGGGAGGAAGAATAGTGTAAGTAATACAGCCAGTGCAACACCTGCTGATGCAAGTATACCAACATGCCTTGCAGGAATAATAGCATGTGTCAGCAAACCCAGAATACCTGCGATTGTTGTCAAGCCTGTGAATATTACAGGCAATCTGAGTTTTCTCACCAAAGTGACTACTATTGATTCATTACTGTCAGTATGATTACCCGACACCAGCTCCTGGTATTTTGCTATCATATGTATCCCATAATCATTAGCTACAGCAATAAGCATAATTGGTACAATAAGGCTCAGAATCGATAATTTCCATCCAAGGGCAGGAGCAAGGCTCATGGCAAAGACTATTGAGAGAACCACAACAACAAATGGTAAAACCATTCCGCGCCATTCCCTGAAAGCTAACCAGAGGAATCCTAGCATGATAATCAATGCCAGTGGGACAAGTATCAAACCATCACGTTTCACATCTTTCATTATAGCCTCTCTGATATATGGCATACCTCCCCGGTAAACCTCTGCAGACCCAGGGTTGGCATTCAGTACCGAATCAATTTCTGCCAATATAATGTTTTCATCCTTTTCCTTGGAAATAGTTGCAGCAATAGCCGACATTTTAAAATCCTTTGAAATAACTGTACCCATAGCCAGGGGGTTATCGCTTAACTGACTTTTTAAAACTTCTATATCATGGCTGCTTACAGGAAGTCTGCTTACGGCAGGATCAACTATCATCATTCCCTGTTCCCCATATATTCTTCTTGTATTAAAAAGTGAAATTGTATTGTCAATCGATTTGAGGCCTTCAAGCTGTCTGTCAGTATTCCTTATCCTTTTAAGGTTTGACGGGGTGAGTATGCAACTATCCTCAAATACAATAAAAATAATATCCTGCAGGCCAAACTCATTCTCAATAATATCAGTGTTAATGCGTGACTCCATATCAGAAGGAACATAATTCCTTATATCAGGGTCGGTCTCCATCCCTGGTAGCATAAACAGACTTACCAGACCTATTACTATTGAGAGCAATATTACAAGGTGCCTGTATCTTATGATAAGTTTTGTCATCTATTAAATATTAAAAATGTACCTTCATCCCTGCATATAATGAGTTAAGTTTATCATTTATCATATCGAAAAGGGAGTTATCAGTCCCGATATATATCTCAGCTCCAGCTATTAGTTGCAGGTTATCTGATGGCTTTATCTTTAAAACAGGCTTAACCATATATTCACCTGCCGTAATATTGTAAAGTAGGTTAACAGAGGGGCTTAAGAAGGAAAATCCTTTTTCATATGCCAATCGCAGCCCTGCATAATGACTAAGTTTATTTAACTGGTAATAATAAAGCCTGTTAAATGAACCAATTTGCATCCTTGTATATTCAAGGATCTGATCAGGAGGAAGTGTAACAAATTCTGAAAATGATGACTCATCAGGCAATTCAGGATCAAATACCGATTCCTCAAAGTTCAGAAGATGTTTACCACTGTATTCAAACAATACCTGTAAATCACCAATAAAATATTCTAATCCTGCAGCCCATCTTATTTCAGGAAGCATTATATATTCATTCTCCCTGTAGTCTCCTTCCGGATCCATCCACATAGCCTCAGCACGTATTATACATTTACCAGGTGCGAATTCAAGTCCTGATGATAGGGTTCGTACTTTAAATGGTTGCTCTTCAAGAGAAATCAACGGTATATTATTTCCTGACAGTATAGAAATAGTATCCAGAGCCAGGCCTGGTAATGGATTATAACCTGTAAAAAAGCTTATATCTGCAGTAAAGTTCCTTAAATAATATTCTGCCCTCAGACCATATGATATAGCATATTCATACCCGGGTGAAACACTACCTATCTCTATAATATCAGGAAGGTCTATAAAATCAACATAAAGCACAGAAGGCCTGTAACGAGGTATAATTAAGGCATTTAAAGAAATATTTTCAGACGGTTTAAATCTGAATTCGATGGATATATTTCCAAGATATCGATCTTCAGGGTCAAATGACCTGTAAAGGTCGTTTCTTGGGCCCGTAACATCCTGAAGCCTGAAAAAATCCATCCTGCTCCATTTTATTATCTGCTTTCCCGCCTTAAGCTGGGTATAAGGTGTATACCATGCTGCCCATGCTTCCCTGAGAGCTGGCTTATTCACATTTTCACCATATTCCCTGGCATAACGGTACCTTATATCAAAATATGCCTTATAGCTGGTATTATTACCTGCTTCGGCATTTAAACTTAAACCGGCGAAAGATACCGGAATACTTGCTGACCCGTCAGGAATATTCATATATAATCCACTCCTGATAAATCCACCCAGTTTATAATCATTCCCTACAGAAGAAGAAATATTATCAAAAAGTGACTGTGAAGAAAGAGGTATGCTGACCAGGAAAAAAATAATGCTTAATAATACCAGAGTATTCTTCATTATATATGTTTATATAACAAAGAAACTGACTGATCTCCCTAGATTCGCCCGAACCGCTTAATTAATACCACCATTTAATAAAATATAGGTATTATCCGCTGATTACGGACTTTCATCTTTCAGTTTTTCAAGGTACTGGGTGGGAGTATGGTGGGTAATGTTTTTAAAAATAGTATTGAAAGTTGACTTAGAATTAAAACCTGAATCATAAGCTATGGCAAGAATCGTGAAATTCTTATTGGCAGGATCTTTCATTCTTGAAATCACTTCTTTAACCCTGTATTCATTTATGAAAGTAAAGAAATTACGCCCATGGAGGTTGTTTAATACCTGAGTAATATGATGACGGGATATTCCTGTCTGTAAAGAAAGATCATAAATTGTAAGATTCCTGTCAAGATATGGTTTTTCTTTTTCTACATGTTTTATGATAATGTCAAGGAATTTCCGGGCCTGTTTATCGCTTAGTCCACTGCGAAGATATTTTAATTTTTTCTCTTCTTCAGGCTTCGTTATAGTATCCCTGGTCTTATTGATACCTTTTTCAGTACCTATCAGTACACTTGCCAGTAATGGCTGCCTAATAGCATAAAAGGCATAAATGAAAGAGAAAATAGTAATAAAAACAAATACAGTATAATACGGATCAAAGGGGAGGAAGTTAATAAATATATTTATCCCTCCAAGTATGAACAGGATAAAGAATGCTGTGTAAAAGCTGATGCTAATAATCTTGAGCCAGTTAAGTGTAATCCTTCCTGATGCATATGAAACAAGGTCTTTCAAATGACGTTGATGCGTGCTTATAGTTATAAATGTTAATGTGCTATAAGCAGTAATTGAAACAAGAAAACAAACACTATAAACTATCCGTAATGAAATATACTTATCTGCAACAAAAAAACCTGTCAGATCGGTAAATATCTTGTCAGCCCTGAAAATAACAGATACTATAAAAAAGACTATAAAAGGGATAAAATGAATGAAGTTAGCTGATTTAAACTTCTTTTCAGGCTCAGTCATATAACATACATACAGATACAAAATAGGACCGTAGGTAAAAGCAACAAATGGGAATGAATAAAATGTTATGAACTTGATTTTTATCAGTGCAAAAACAAGGTCAAAGAATATCATAAAAAGTAAAGAAGCCATCAGTCGATCTGGTATATTAATGGGCTTCTTTGTACCTATAATCAGGCCCCCAAAGAATGTTTGCGAGATAGCAATATATAATATGGGTTCAATAATTTCCATTGGAATACTGGAATGCCGGAATACTGGAACGATGGAAGGGTGTAAATATGAATCCGTTGTTTAATTCAGATTTTCATTAATCCAATTATCCATTTTTCCATTAATCCTATTCTTCATATGTTACCAAAGATACTAAGAAGTCAATATTTTTATTGTATTTTTGGTCTTTAATTTTCAGATTTTACCGGTCTGGTAAGTTCTGACCTTGATAAATAAAAAAAATTATTTTGATATGAGTGTTCTTCTCAATAAAGATTCAAAGGTAATAGTACAGGGTTTTACAGGCTCTGAGGGTACTTTCCATGCCCGGCAGATGATAGAATATGGGACAGATATTGTTGGAGGTGTAACACCAGGTAAGGGTAATACCAGTCATCTGGACCGTCCTGTTTTCAATATTGTTGAAGAAGCTGTCTCCTCAACTGGGGCTGATGTATCGGTAATATTTGTACCTCCCGCATTTGCCGCTGATGCTATTATGGAAGCTGCAGATGC
>DOZA01000085.1 GCA_003518245.1 Bacteroidales bacterium
AGATATAGGTATACCTTTCCTCGTCAGCAAGCCAGTGAGTGTGAAGTGTTGTCTCCAGTAATCTCCATATTGCTGTTTGAACATCACCTCGGGTGAATACTACACCTTCTGCATATTCCTTGCCTACAAAATCCTGGTTGATGATCCAGTTTACGGCTTTTATATTTTCTGGCATGTCAATCTGAGATCCTACCATAGCTGCGAAATTATCATCATAAGTTGATATAAATTTTACCAATGATGTGGCAGGTAGTTTAATACCATGGTTTAGATCAAGACACCATCCTTCGTAATCTTCGCCGTTGAGATAACCATCATTGCTTATATCAATTGAGAAATAACTACCGCCAGTCCCATCTGCACCCGATTCATAATTTGCAGTAGCTACAGTTGAAGGAATTAATGCATTAAATGCATACCAATCAGCAACACAACCACTAATATCTTTTACTACGGCATGAGCCAGTATGACGAAACTTTTAACTCCAGGAAAGTCTGAAAGAGGAATTGTATATGTAACCTCATCTAAATCAGCATGTTCTCCTTTGTAGTTAAATTTTCCTATTTCCGGGTTTCCTGGCCAACCAGGTACATCCTCCAGAGAAGAAGTCACCGAAAGATGAGTCTCAGTTATGCCCCATCCATCTGTTATGTATTTGACATACAGATTATCTTCATCGGATGTTACCTCAACTACCCCGGCCTTACTATATTTGCCAGCAAGAAGATCAGTGGAAAGCATATCTCCGCATTGCCATTCTAGAGGTAGTACTATCGGTTGCTCAAAATCAGCAGGTTTACTTTTCAAGATAGCATTATCTTCTAGTCCTTCTTTTTCACAGGAATTGAAGAACAAAGCTGCTACCATGAGAACTGCAAAATACCAAAAGACTTGTTTTTTCATAATAATATAATTTTAGGTTTATTTTCTAATTGATTAGACCAAATATAGATAATGAGAATCATATCCTAAAATTAATTTGATAAACTGGTATATTATTTTGATAAAATTTTGTTTCATTAAGATTAGACCCTTTCAAATTATTAATAATTTCAATTCAACATATGTATTTAGCATAATAATGATATGAAATCACCACAGCTTTATTCCGTTAATAAACTGTGAGCTTTTCAATACGGCCTTTTGCCATACTCAGGACAAACGATGAGATGAGAGACGAGAGACGAGAGACAAAACCGGGTCCTGTTCTGAGAGAAATCCCAGCAAAATTAAGTCTACCTCAGCACATTAAACCTCGGGTTGAGTAATAAGCCTCAACCTTCCCCGTCCGCTGTAGTCCGGCGTGGATCAGGAGATCCACACCATCGAAGGTGGTGCCTTAGTCTTTGACATCTCCCATCCTCTAAATCCTATCCTTAATCAGATATTCATTACGTCCGCTGGAGGTGCGGTTGATAAGCTCAGCCAGGAAACCTGTAAGAAAGAAAAAGGTACCCATAATCATTACGGTAAGGGCTATATAGAAATAAGGACTATCGGTTACAAGGGGTGCCCGTATACCAATATTAAGGTAATGCAGTTTTCTTATCCCAAGGTAAAGGGCAAAGATCAGGCCGGCAAGGAAGAGCAGGGAGCCAAGAGTACCAAAAAGATGCATGGGACTTTTACCAAACCTGGTAATAAAGGTTACTGTAAGCAGATCGAGGTAGCCCTTTATAAAGCGGTCGAAACCATATTTTGTGACTCCGTATTTTCTAGCGCGGTGTTCAACAATTTTTTCACCTATCCTGCCAAAGCCTGCTTCCCGTGCCAGTATGGGAATATAACGGTGCATCTCACCATACACTTCAATGCTCTTTACAACATCGCTGCGATAAGCTTTAAGTCCACAGTTGAAGTCGTGAAGTTTAATGCCTGATGCCCGACGGGCAGTGGCATTATAGAATTTACTTGTTATACGCTTTAGAAAAGGATCGTATCTTTTCTTTTTCCAGCCTGATACCAGGTCGAAACCTTCTTCCTTTACCATCCTGTATAACTCAGGAATCTCATCGGGGCTGTCCTGTAGATCAGCATCCATTGTTATTATTACCTCACCTTTTGCCAGGCCAAACCCAGTATGAAGAGCAGCTGCCTTTCCATAATTGCGTCTGAAACTGATGCCTGCAATATTATCGTTATCTGCATTTATCTTGCGTATTACAGACCAGGATGAGTCCGTGCTGTCATCATCTATAAATAGTATTTCAAAGGATAAACCGATACTCGCGCATACACGTTTGATCCAATCAGCCAGTTCGGGAAGTGATTCTTCCTCGTTGTATACCGGTACGACAACTGATATATCCATTAGCTGGACTCTTCTTCTTCGGCTATAATCTCATCAATGAGAGGATTACCTTCTTTCTTGGTGAATAAACTGATAATAAGGGAGAAGATAGTACCAATAAACACACCATTCACGATACCTCCCAGGCTGAGTACCAGCGGTGTCATAATCTTTTTCTGTATCTGCATAGACTTTTCTATTATTCCTTCAGCCATCCCTCTCTCAAACAGTTGTTCTTCGGTAACCGCCAGTAACTTATCAGTTAAATTAGGATCAATGAACTTATATAATATATATGTAAAAATGGCTGAGATAATACTGTAATAGAGCATAATTATAACACCTGCTCCCAGGGACTTACCATAAGTTATAAACCCATTCAGGTATTTATCCCTGTATGTTTTTATCCCTATAAAAAGTCCAATAATAAGCACAATAAAAAATATCCAGCCCAGTGCCTTGTTAGTCGTCAAATCCAGAAACCACATAGTGAGTGTCCATATGATACCAAGTAAACCCAGGATTATACCTGCGTTAAGGTTCGCTTTCCATGGTAATATCTTATTTTCCATGATTTTATGATTAGTTAGTTTATAAACATTATTTAATGAGAAAACCTGACAAATATAAAGAAAAAAAACTATTGATGATTAGCAGGGATTATGAATTAGTTTTTGCGCGCTAATAGTAAATTAGTATTTTTGTACGGGGTAAGTCTTGTACGACCAGCTCCTGCTAAACTCCCCCAGGACCGGAAGGTAGCAAGGGTAGGCGGTTGTAGCGGTGCGATGCAAGTAGCTTACCCTTCTTTTATGTTTAGGGGGTTTTGTTGAGTCGTTGAACTGTTGAATCGGGTACTACCTGCCTTTGGCAGGATTTATGATTTTTATAAGCCCTGAGGGTTTCAACAGAGGTGAGTTAGAGTTAAGAGTAAAGAGTTCTGAATCTGAATCCCGAATTCTCATTGCTCTGTTCAACAATATAATAATCCATCTAATCCACATCCCTCTTACTCCCCCAAGGGGGATTCATTAATCCATTTTGATTATATTTGCGCCCTATGGCAGCTCAATATATCAGGTTATATGAAGAAAATCCCAATCAGAGACATATAAGGCAGGTTGTGGATATATTGGAACAGGGGGGGGTAGTAATCTACCCTACTGATTCGGTATATGCCATTGGTTGTAGTGTAAAAGCAACAAGAGCAATAGAAAAGATTGCTACTCTTAAAGGATTTGACCCCAAACGTCCTGATATGTCACTTATCTTCCATGATCTTAGCCAGCTGGCACAATATACCACAGTTAGGGACAATAATATTTTTAAACTCATCAAGCGTAATACTCCCGGTCCGTTTACTTTTATTGTTCATGCTAACAGTCAGATACCCAAGTTATTCAAGAATAAGAAAAAAACAGTAGGTATCAGGATTCCTTCAAATAATATAGTGCTTGAGCTAGTCAGTGAGCTGGGATCACCTATAATAACCTCTTCCATACATGATCCTGATGAGATAATAGCATACACTACAGATCCTGAACTTATATATGAGAAGTACAGGGATTTTGCTGACCTGGTAATTGACGGTGGGTATGGTAATAATGAACCTAGCACTGTAATAGATTGCACTGAAGATAAACCATTAATAGTGAGGGAAGGTATTGCTGAACCCGAATAATCAGTTTTTATAGAACCATTTGGTGAATAGTACCAGCACAGTAAATAGCTCAAGGCGCCCGAGCAGCATCAGGAATGAAAGAAACCATTTACCAATATCCGGGAAATGTGCGTAATTCATTGTTGGCCCTACCTTTGCCAGGCCCGGACCTATATTACCCAGCGTGGCGGCCACTGAGCTGAAGGAGCTTGCCATGTCGTAGCCCATTGCCGATATCAATATGGCACTTATACCTATTATGAGGAAATAAAACACAATAAATGCAAGAACATTATAAAGAATATTTTGAGGCACAGCCTTATGATTAAAACGCACTGGTATAACGGCATTTGGATGAATAAGACGTCTTAATTCCTGCCTGCTGTTTTTGGCAAGAAGCAGGAGCCTGATCATCTTTATCCCACCACCAGTCGATCCTGCTGAGCCACCGGTAAACATAAGTATGAAAATAACCAGTATAAGGAAAGGACCCCATGCGCAATAATCGGCTGTTGCATAACCTGTGGTTGTAACAATAGATACTACCTGGAAGGCTGCTTTTCTGAATGATTCTTCAAGAGCATGTCCATGACTGAAATGCAAAACAGCTGTAACTCCCAGTATAAATACCAGTAACAGGGAGATATAAAAAAGAAATTCCTCATTGGTAAATATTTTTTTAAACCTGCCGTGCAAGCCAAAATAAGCCAGTGAGAAGTTGGTGCCCGCAATTACCATAAAAAAAGTAATAACATAATGTATATACGGTGTGTTGAAAGCAGCAATACTGGCTGCTTTAGTTGAATACCCTCCTGTGGCCATAGTAGTAAATGAGTGGCATATGGCATCAAAGAAACTCATACCGCCAAGCTTGAGCAAAAATGCTTCAAGCAATGTAAATCCAAAGTAAATACCCCATAGTCGTTTTGCTGTTCCCCTGATCGTGGGATGCAGTTTATCAGGAATGGGCCCCGGTACTTCTGCTGAGAAAAGCTGCATACTTCCTATTTTCAGTATCGGTATTATGGCCAGTGATAAAACAATGATACCCATACCTCCAAGCCACTGGGTCATGCTCCGCCAGTAGAGCAAACCATGGGTCATAGATTCAATATCAGTCAGAACAGAAGCCCCGGTAGTTGTAAATCCTGAGATCGTCTCAAAAAATGCATCGGTATAGGAAGGGATAGCCTTTCCTATAGCAAAAGGCAGACTGCCAAACAGGGAAAAAACCAACCATGAGCCAGTAACAATAAGATAACCTTCTCTTTTACCGATAGTACTGTTATTCTGCTTGAAAATTTGTGATAATAATACACCGGTAGCAAGAGTAATAAGCGATGAAATGATTACTGGTAACAAATCACCTTCGGCATATATTAATGATACAGGAATAATGGTAAGCATGAAGATACCTTCCATTATTAACAGGATACCAAGTACTCTTCCTATTATTCTACCATTTAACATAGATAATCATTAGAGGAAAAATTTTGACATTTTCTCAATCGCATGTGGCAGGGTAAATACCATAACCTTGTCATTTGGCTTAATCACAGTATCACCTGTTGCAATGAAGGGCTTTCCATCCCTTGTTCCTCCACCAATAATAGCCCCTTTGGGGAAATGTATGTCTCGTAGCTTTCCTTTTACTATTTTTGAATTTTCAGGCACCCTGTATTCAAATACTTCAGCATCAGTACCTGTCATACATTTAACCTGTGTTACATTTGGATTTGTGGTATGCCTGAATATCCGGCTGGCAGCTGCTAGTTTTTTGTTTATGATGGTGTCTATACCACTATTCTCTGCCAGGTTGATATATTCAACATTTTCAACTTCTGCAATTGTCTTTTTTACCCCGAGTTTAGTTGCAAGCAGGCAGGCGAGGATATTGGTTTCCGAGTTACCAGTAACAGCAACAAAAACATCCTTTTGTGATATACCCTCCTGGATAAGAAGGTTTGCATTCCTGCCATCACCTTGGATTACAAGTGTATTTTCCAGATTATCTGCCAGTTCTTCGCATTTGGCAACATCATAATCTATAAGTTTAATAAAACATTTTTTCTGAAGTGACTGGGCTACCCTTCTACCTATCCTGCTACCCCCCAGTATCATAATTCTTTTAGCGATAAAATTTTCCTTGCCGGTAAACTTCATCATTTCTTTAATTCCTTCTTTTGTAGATACCACAAAAACCAGGTCACCTTCCTTGAATACTTCATCTCCCCTGGGGATAATAGTATCATCATTCCTCTTTATTGCTACCGTCCTGTTGTTAGTGATATTTTTAAGTTCAAAGGTTACTTCCCTGAGTGTTTTATTCACTACAGGAGCATTTTTCTCAAGCTTCTGAACATAAAGCGATAACATGCCTCCTGAAAATTCCATAAACTCGGTAGTGCCAGTTTCATGCAGAAGGCCAAGTACTTGTTTTGCAGCAATAAGCTCAGGATAAATGAGGGAGTCGATGCCAAGTGATTTAAAAAATTCCCTGGTAGTATGCTCAAGATACTCCCTGTTATCTATTCTGGCAATGGTCTTAACAGCACCAAGTCTTTTTGCAAGTATGGCTGCAGTAATATTGGTATCCTCCAGGTGAGCAACAGCAATAAATAGGTCTGTCTTTTTACCAAGTGTATCTTTAAGAAGATTTAATGAAGTAGCCGATCCAAGACGTGTCATTACATCAAGAGATGAATTTATGGGCTTAAGTCGGCTTTCCTCGGGATCAATGATTACGATGTCGTGTTGTTCATTACTCAACATCTTTGCCAGATGTGTGCCAACCTCTCCTGCACCTGCAATTACTATCCTCATCTCAATTACGTTTAAAGAAAAACATAGCAAATTTATAAAATAGACCACTAATAATTAACAAATGTACATAAATCTTTAAATGTCAGTATTTTTTTATGGAATGATAAAGTATAATACAATGCAAGTCAATAGTATATGAGGATTGTTCTTTTCACTGTCAAGAAGGAACCTGATTAAAACCATCAGCAACAGGAATAATACTATGGCTCTGGGAGCCGATATGTCACTCACACTGATTACGGCTTTTTCAAGAGACGCGATTGATGCGGCAGAATCTGAGAGTGTGGTTACACTAAAGTTGATAATATTGTTCAGGATACCTGGTATTAAAGGCAGGCCACCAAGTAGGATAAGCGCAAAGCCCATAATGAGAATAATGGTCGCGAGGGGTATGGCAAAAAGGTTTGAAAAAAGGGAGAACAATGGTATTTCGTCGAAAAATAGTGTCACAAAAGGTATTGTCCCTGCCTGGGCAAGAATAGAAACAGTAAGTATCTTCCATATTGAGCTCAGGAAACGGCCACGAAGATTTGCTTTTGCCAGAAGCTTACTGTAATTACTTACAATAGAAATGACCGCCGAATAGGAGAGAAGGAATGAAGCCTCATAAATCATTGACGGGTTTATGATAAGTATTAAGAAAGCAGAAGCCATAACAGAGTTGAGTGGTTTAACCGGCCGGTATATGAAATAACCGGTATTAAGAAAGGAAAACATTACGGAAGCCCTTGTTACTGAAGGGCTCAAACCTGTTATGAATGCATAGGTCCAGATTATAATCAGTGATATAATCAGGCTGGCAAGCCCGGTTTTTATGCGTACTATTCTTAATAAAGAAATAATGATCAGTGATACTATTCCTACATGTAATCCGGAGACAGCCATAATATGTATTATCCCGCTTTTCCTGAATTCTTCCTTTATTTCATCATCAACCATGTCTCTGTATCCCAGTGTCATAGCGGATACTATTGCCAGGCTTTTTTTATCAGTCATTGTATTTGCAAGCTTAGCCTGCAATACTTTTCTAAACCTCAGGGCCAGGTGCTTTATTCCGGGTTTTTCATCAATAACTAGAATACTGTCGTAACAAAATGTACTGTAACGAAATCCCCTGTTATTCATAAAAGTACGATAGTCAAAATTGTCAGAGCTATCAAAATCAGTAATTTCTGAGGCTTGAGAGATAAAGCTGATAATACTACCCGGTTTTAAGGAATCAGACACAAACCTGTCATCGGTATAAAGGACTAACTTATTATTCTTATAGCCATCCTTCCCATCAATTTTTAGAAGGCTGGAATTAATTTTTAATGACCTTTTTGCAGGAGAAGGGTAATTGTCAGTTTTTACTATGAAAAGATGAACTCCCGGTTCTATATATTGCAGTTTGTTCTTCTGTATTATTGAGAGGGAACAACCGATACAAAAGATAGAGCAGTGAATAAATAAACCAAAAAATACCGAAGATCTTCTATTTCCGTATAATGAAATATTGAATACCAGTATTACAGTAAATATTATAAAAGCAATATTACTGTACAATACTGAATTCATAAAAGAACCGAGTATTATACCAGCTATCAGGGCTATGCAGTATCCTGCGTAAGGGGTATCTTTATACAGCACTTTACAGCGATTACCGTATAAAGATACAAAATTCTGTTTATTTGATTTTATGCTTTGGCAGAACAGTTTTATAATCGACGCTGAATTTACCTTTGCTTATGCCTGCAAGTTTTGATTTCAGCAGCCTTTTTTTTAAGGGGCTCACCAGATCAGTGAAAAGGACACCATCGAGATGATCATATTCATGTTCGATTATCCTGGCTTTGAACCCGTTGATTACTTCATTGTGAAATTTCCAGTTCTGGTCAAAATACTCTATACGTATTGTTGATTCCCGGTTTACTTCTTCACGAATCAGTGGGATGCTCAGGCAGCCCTCATTCATTAAGACTTTTTCACCGCTTCTTTCTTTAATATATGGATTAATAAATGCCTGCCTGAATTGAGTCAGGTCCGGTTTTTCATCTGAAATAGGTGTGCCGTCAACAACAAATAAACGGATGGATTTTCCTATCTGGGGTGCTGCCAGTCCAATACCATCTGAATGATGCATAATTTCAAACATATCGTCAATGAGCTGGACAAGACCTTCATAGTTCTTATCAATATCCTCTGCAACTCTTCTGAGTACGGGATGACCATATACATATATTGGATAAACCATTTAAGTTATAAGTTTTGAGCCCTTCGACCCGATCTTACTCAGGACAAGTTATGGATTAATTGTTATAGATACAGAGAACAAAGTTACAAATTATTCTTTTATTTAGAATAATTCTTAATTTGCTCCAAGTAAGACTGAAGGATCAATGAGGCGCTTATCTTATCTATATTTTCTTTTTTCTGCCTGTCTGATTTTTTCATTCCTCCCTCAATCATTGCTTTCTGTGCAATACTCGATGTGAATCTTTCATCAACGAGATGAAGGTCAATATCACTGAATAATTTTTTTATCCTGTTAATAAACGGCTCCAGCTGTTTAACCAGGTCTGAAGGTTGATTGTTCATTGTTTTAGGATATCCGATTATTATAGCCTCAACTTCTTCTTTGCTGGTATATTCTATCAGGAAATTTTCCAGTTCTTTTGTAAGTACTGTTTTCAATGGGCTGGCAATTATATGGTCATTGTCTGTTACTGCCAGGCCAGTTCTTTTTTTGCCATAATCAATTGCAAGTATTCTTCCCATAAGTTGAATAAAGTTGAATAAAGAAGAGTGAGTTTAATATATATGATAATAATTCATTCTCAACGTGTCCTCCGAA